>JAISGL010000385.1 GCA_031263125.1 Opitutaceae bacterium
TCCCGGTCGCGTTTGAATCCGGCGAGGGCTGCGTGCTGCGCGACGTGGACGGAAACGAATACATTGATTTTTCGTCCGGCATCTACGTGACCACGCTCGGCCACTGCCACCCGAAAATCAGCGAGGGCATCGCGAAGGCGGCCTCGCGCCTGATGAACGCGCACGATTTCACGACGCCGCTCAAGACCGAGCTGATGGAAAAACTCGCCGCCGTGCTCCCCGGCGACCTCGACGGGTTTCAGTTGTACGATTGCGGCACCGCCGCGGTCGAGGCCGGCATCCGCGTGTTGCGCGCGGCCTCCGGGAAGCACGAGACCATCAGTTGCTTCAACGATTTTCACGGCAAGACCTACGGCGCGGTCTCGCTCGGCCAGATTCGCTCGCATGTGTATGGCGCGGTGCGCGCGCCCGGCTCGCACATGGTGCCGCGCCCGGATTGCTACCGCCCGTTGTGGACGAAGCCCGACGGCTCCATCGACACGGACCAATACCTGCGTTTCTACGGCCAGTATATCGACAAGGCCACGGTCGGCTCGGTCGCCGGTTTCGTGCTTGAGCCGATACAGGGCTGGGGCGGCTCGGTGATGCCGCCGGACGATTTTTTCCCGAAACTGCGCGCGTTTTGCGACGAACGCAAAATCCTCCTCATGGTGGACGAAGTGCTCACCAGTTGGGGCCGCACCGGCAAGTGGCTTTGCATGGAGCACTGGGGCGTGACGCCCGACGTGGTCACGATGGGCAAGGGCTTCGGCAACGGCTTCCCGGTCACCTGCGTCGCCGTGCGCGAAAAGCACAAGGAGAGTTTTGAAAGCATCTCCGCGTCGAGCAGCTACGGCGGCAACCCGATGGCGTGCGCGGCGGCGCTCATTTCCACGCAAGTCATCGAGGAGGAGAACCTGCTCGAACACGCGGCGCGCCTCGGCGAGGTCGCGCTCAGGCGCATGGAAAAAATGAAAGCCGCGCACAAAATCGTCGGCGACGTCCGCGCCAAGGGCTGCCTCATGGGCATCGAGATGGTGAAGGACCGCGCCACGAAGGAGCCGTTCGACAAGGCGGGCACGCTTGTATATCAAAAGGCGTTCCGCAAGGGTCTCGCCTGGGTGCCGGCGGGCCACATCCTGCGCATGAGTCCGCCCATCGTCATGGACGAGGCCACGCTGCTCAAGGGCATCGATATTATAGACGAGGCCATCGGCGAAACCGAAAAGGAGCTTGGATGGTGAAGACGGCGGCTGCGCCGCCGCCAGTTTAAGTTGAGAGTTTAAGATTAAGGCCCAAACCTCCGTTTCCCCACTTCAACTTCAACTTTCATCTTAAACTGGCGGCGCAGCCGCCGTCTTCGCGGTTAAATAAAAAAACGACATTATGAAAAAGAAACCCTCGCCATTCACCTTCGCCCCGGCGGAGTTCATACCGTTTCGCGATCAGCGCGTGCTCCGGCGCGTCCGCAATATAAAAAGGAAGGACATCGCCAGACATCCGAATCCCGATTTCAAAATCACCGTGATGCCCGATGCGGAAATCACGCCGCGCTGGATGAACGACATGTTCACCCGCATAAAAACCGCGATGGACGCCGGACGCCAGTACGTGATGATCATGCCAAACCCCTGGCCCGGTTACGCGCAACTCGCCGCCATGCTCAACGAGGCCGGCGTCTGCTGCCGCACGCTGCACACGTTCAACATGGACGAATACGCCAGCGACGACGGACGCATCGCGCCCGAATCGTGGGAATTCGGTTTCGCGCACGCCTTCAAAAAATACTTTTATGCAAATCTGAGCCGCAAGCTGCGCCCGCCGGAAAAACAAATCCACGGCCTGACCGGCAGAAATATAAAATCCTATGGCAGGATGCTCGCCGACCTCGGCGGCGCCGACATTTGTTACAGCGGCCCCGGCTGGACCGGGCACCTCGCCTTCATCGACCCCGGCGCGCCGGAGTTTGCCGCCGCCTCGCTGGAGGAATGGAAACAACTCGGCCCGCGCGTCTGCACGCTGCATCCGCTCACCATCGCGCAAAACTCGCTGCACGGCGCCTTCGGCATGAGCGGCGACCTTTGCGCCGTGCCGCCGAAAGCCGCGACCATCGGCCCCGCCGAGGTGGTGGCCGCGAAGCACCGCATCCAGACGCACGCCATCACGATCGACGGCTCGTTCGCCTCATGGCAGCGCCTCACCACGCGGCTGGTGTTGCACGGCCCCGTCACGCCGCTGGTGCCGGAATCCCTCCTGCAAACGCTCCGCACCGACGCATGGGTGTCCGAATCCATCGCCGAGGATATCAAGCCGCGCTGGGACAAGGGCTATTGAGTGATGTTGCGCGACTGGCAGGATTTTGCAGTGCCTGACCTTGCGTCAGGCCGCGCGTGCGCAGGAAGCCATATAGGTAATTCGCGGCCTGACACAAGGTCAGGCCCTACGGAGCCAGCATTGCGTAACATCAGTTATTAACTGATGTTATATAATACATAAGGGCACTTTGAAAAACAGTTTAAAAACCAAACCAATAAATTAACCACGGATTACACGGATGAACACGGATAAAATCAGGCACTCGACCAGTCTTTTTCTTATCCGTGATAATCCGTG
>JAISGL010000426.1 GCA_031263125.1 Opitutaceae bacterium
CGCGGGCTGGTTTCACCGAACGATTTGCCCGCGGCGGCTCCGATGACACCGCGCGCCGTTGTTGTCGTGCCACCCGTGGCAACCGCAGCGGCGGCAGGCGGCAGGTCGAATGCGAAACCGCCCGCGGCGAGCGTTGCCTTGACGTGCCCGGAGATTGCGCGCGTGACCGCGTCGGGAATCGGTTGTGCGATGTCAGGCACGAAGCGTTCGCTGAGACGCACGCAGCCGAGCTGGAGACTTTTTTCGCGGACGACGCGGCGTTCGCGAAACGCGAGGCATTCGAGACTGCCGCCGCCGAGGTCGAACACGTAGAAATCGCGCAGGCCGGAGAGCGCGGGATCGCACGCGAGTCCGCGTCCGATGTAGCCGGCCTCCTCGTCGCCGGTGAGGATGCGGATGTCGTGTCCGGTGGCCTCGCGGACGCGGCGGCGGAAATCGGCTCCGTTGGCGGCATCGCGCACCGCACTCGTGGCGGCGAGGATCGTGCGGTCGGGGGAAAAGCGCGCGACGTCCGCCAGCAATTCCCGGATCGCCGCGAGTCCGCGTGCCATGGATTCGGCGGTGAGCGCGGGATTCGCCTTGTCGATGCCCGCGCTGATGCGCGCCTCGATTGTTTTGTAGAAAAGCGAAACGGGCTGCCGTTGCGGATTGCGCGTGGCAACGAGCGTCTTGATGGAATTGGAACCTATGTCGATGACGGCGACGGTGGCGATGGCAGTGGGCATTTTTGGAATTTGGAATGTCGATTTTGGAATGCGGAATGAAAGGCGGAAGTTTGGAAATTACTAATTACTAATGACTAATTACTAATTGATAAATCCATGCGCGGCTTCGCCGCGCAGTGTCGGGGCCGAAGGCCCCTTATTGGTAATTAGTAATTGGTAATTAGTAATTTTTCAGCCTTCCAGTCCTTTTCAGAGAACAAAGTCCGCCGGCGCGATGAGCAGCGTGAACTCGCCTTTGAGGGAGGTCTTGGCGAGGCGCGCACGCACGTCGTCGGCGGGGCCGGTGAGAAAAGTTTCGTGGAGCTTGGTGACTTCCTTCGCCACGCAGAGCACGCGCGCGGGGCCGAGCGTGGCGGTGATTTCGTCCACGAACGCGCCGATGCGGTGGCAGCTTTCGTAGAGCGCGAGCGTGTATTCGAAGTCACGATACTTTTCCAGGAACGCGGTGCGCGCCGCTGTTTTGGGCGGGAGAAAACCGGCGAAGAGAAATCCGTTTGTCGGGAGTCCGGCGGCGCTGATGACGGCGGTGAGCGCGCACGCGCCGGGCACGGGCACGACGGGGAGTCCGCGGCGGCGGCAGGCGCGCACGATGCGGAAACCGGGGTCGCTGAGCGCGGGCGTGCCGGCGTCGCTCACGACGGCGACGGATTTGCCGGCGGCGAGTTGCGCGGCGAGGTGTTCGGCGGCTTCGGTTTCGTTGTGGTCGTGATAGGCGGCGAGCCGGCGGTGGGGCAGGGCGAGGCGCGAGAGGAGCGCGCCGGTGGTGCGTGTGTCCTCGCAGGCGATGAGATCGACGGCGGAGAGGATGGCGCGCGCGCGGCCAGTCATGTCGGCGAGGTTGCCGATGGGCGTGGCGACAACGTAGAGATGGCCGGGGCGCGGCGTGAGCGATGCGTTCGTGCCGGCGGTGGGCGGTGGTGGTGATGGTGATGATGATGATGGTAATGATGATGGGTCGTCGGTCGCGGACATAAAAAAATCCGGCCACAGGACCGGATGTTTTGCGAAACAAAAGAAAAGAATGCGCGAGCGTGCGGCGGTATCATGCGCGCGTTTGCAAAGACGCAAGCATTTGCAAAGGCGCAGACGTTTGCAAGCGCGCCATCAGCGTTGTTCGCCGGGATTGCCCATGCCGGGGATGCCGCCTTCCCACGAGGCGGGACGGCTCCACGGAATCGAGGTGTCCTTGGAGGTCCTCGTGGTGCAACCGGTGAAAATGGCGAGCAGTGCGGTGGTCAGTAATGCGATGAGAAATTTTTTCATGATGTGGCGGTAGTCGGCGGTCTGTTGGCGGTTTGTCGTCTGAAAGTGTGAATGTATGGATGTTTGGCGGATGAAGTGCAAGGCGGATGAAGTGCAAGGCGGCTGTTTGCGCTGATGCGGTTTTGCGTGATGCGTGATGCCGTGTGCGCAGTGTGCGCAATGCCGTTTGCGTGATGTGTGCGTGATGTGTGTGCGACTCGCCGCGCGGCGCGTGAGTTCCATGCAGTTTGCGGAGTCAAGGAGAAGCAGTCTCCAAATCGCCCGACGAGGCGAAGCCTCACCCGGTTTGGAAAAGCGAAAATCCAAAGCATGCGGAGCGTCGTAGCGCAGGCTGCCAAGCCTGCTTCCGTTTTGAAAAGGTGAAAACCCGGAACATGCGAGACGCATTGCGCCAGGTACAATCGCTTCGTGGGAGAGTCCCGAAGGGACTCAACATGAATAACCGTGGGTGAAGGCGCAACGCGCCGGAACCCACGGATTTGACCGCACCACCCACGTCCCTGAAAGGGGCGAATTGGCGGACAGTCCCTGCGTGACAATCCCTGCACGAACAATCTGTTGCGCACCCGTTTCCCGGCAACACCTTGATCTGCCACGGCCACAGTGTCACGGCCACGGTGTCACGGTGCCACAGCCACGGTGCCACGGTATTCTTGAAAATCCACCCAGGCCGCGCCTGCTTTCTGTGCAAATCAAGCGTTTTTAAGAATACACGGCTTGCCTAGGTTAAAAAAAATGTCATCTGACATTAACCGCAACCAACATGTGTGAAACCGCGCCAACTCAAAATCCATGAGCCAAAATCCATGAGCAAAAACCCATGAGCCAAAATTGGAAATTCTTCAAGGAATCCGTGCGCCATTTCTGGCAGGTGGGTTCCTTGGTTCAAAGTTCAAGGTATCTCGTGGATTCCCTGCTTGCCGACGTGGACTTTGCGGAATCGAGACTGATCGTGGAATTCGGCGCGGGCAACGGCTGCGTGACGCGCGAGCTGCTCCGGCGCATGAGGCCGGACGCGCGCCTGTTCAGCTTTGAGTTGAGCCAGGTTTTTCACGAGGAAATCTCCTCGATCGCGGCGCGCGACCCGCGCCTGACGGCGGTGCATGGCTGCGCGATGCTGGCGGCGCAAATGTTCGCGGCGCAATCGGTTGATTGCGTGGTGTCCGGTCTGCCGATGGGCAATTTTGGCAAATGCGCCAAACTCGGCGTGTTGAGCACGGTGCATGCGGTTTTGAAGCCGGGCGGGCATTTCAGCCAGTTCCAGTATTCGCTTTTGGATTACCGTTTGATGAAGCGGCATTTTCCAGCCGTGCGCCTGGGTTACACACCGCTGAATTTCCCGCCGGCGTTCGTGTATAATTGCGTAAGCGCGTGACGCGGCGTCCGTCTGCTTTTCCTTTTTGCGCGACGGATTTTGCGCGCGTGGATTTCGCGGGCGGATTTTGCAGGTGGATTTTGCCGCTTGAAAAGCGGATGCAAACGTGCATGGTATGCCGCCCTTGTTCTTTGACTGGCAAAACACCAGTTGAATTTTTCGATGATTGGTGCGTGGGTTTTTGGAAGGTTTGCACAATCCTTTCGGGCGAAGTGACAATCTGCCGGCAGTCTGTCAAAACCCGCAATCCAAAATCGAAAATCACAATGGGGGTGTTCTGGATTCGACCCTTGGTTGGACTGTATTGCTGCCGTTCGAGGATGAAGGTTGGCCTCGTTAAACATCCTTCACACAAATAACAGGCAACTACGAAGAGATGCCCTTGGCCGCCTAAGCGCGGCCTCGTTTGCGCGGCGACACCTGCTGGCCGCTGCAAACGTCGACAGCAGGCATATCACGCGGAGAGATCCGCAGTTCGCGTGACGTACCTTCAAAACTGGGGATTGGCTGATGCCCAAGCGCGTGGAGTCGCGTGACATCGGCGAGACAAACACGACACTATAACGGTAGATGCGTTACGAGAAGGCCAGGGGCACGCGGGTTCAACTCCCGCCACCTCCACCAATTTGCTTATTCCATCGCGCTTTCAAAGTGAGATGAAACGATTATGTCTGTCACATAGGGGCTTCACAGGCGAAGTCCCCGCAAGCGTCTCATTTTGAAAGCGGATTGGACTTATTGCGGATAAATTCCATCCCACTCCACCGCGTCCCCACTCTACCGCGTCAAATGGAACAACGGATTTAAACCGTTCAAGTTCCGCGCGCTTTCTTTTTGCGCGCCTGCAAAGTTGCATCGCGGCATGGCATGCCTGACTTCCATTTTTATCCGTCATCCTCAAAATCCCATTGTGCGTCCAGGCGCATTGGCGTGGCGGCGGGCGGCGGTTTTTAACCCCGCCGTCATCAGGGAGGATGATGGGACCTTTCACATGATTGAACGCGCCGCCGGCAGTTTGCGTCCGTTCCAATGCGCATTCGGCTTGCTGCACAGTCGCGACGGTGTCGCGTGGGAACATGCTTCCACAAGTCCGGTTCTCACGCCCGCCGAACTCGGCTATCCGCATGGAAGTCTGCAAGACCCGCGTCTCGTGAAGATTGATGGTTTATATTATCTCGTCGGTGTTTTGCGTCCCTATTGCTGGGACTGTCTGCCGACCGGCGTTGGATTGCCGGAATATCGCGAGGTGAATTATCCCGATCGCAATTTCGAGGAACCCAACGTTTCGCGTTCATTCATCGCCACCTCCGGGGATTTGCGCTCCTGGAAAGTGCTTGGTTACTGCTCCGATATTACATGCGACGACCGCGACAATATACTTTTCCCCGAAAAGATAAATGGCCGCTTCGTATTGCTCCGCCGTCCTCTCGACAGGATTAATAATGGTGGCGGGGGGCCGGGCATTTGGTTGAGTTACAGCGACGATGCCGTGCATTGGGAGCAACCGCGGTTTGTCGCGGGACCGGAGCGCGACTGGGAAGGGGAAAAGATCGGCGGCGCGACGCCGCCGGTGCGAACTCCCGCCGGCTGGCTCGCCCTTTATCATGGCGTCGATGCCGGCGCTGTTTATCGCGTAGGCGCGCTGTTGCTCGATGCCGGGGACCCCTCGGTGGTTCTGGCCCGGACGGGCGGACCCATTTTCGAGCCGCAGGAATATTATGAACGCACCGGTCTTGTAATTCCCAATGTGGTTTTTCCCTCGGGCAATGTCATCGTCGGCGATGAATTATGGATATATTATGGCGTCTGTGACAGCGCCATAGCATTGGCGACTGTAAAGCTGGAGGATTTGTTGCGCTCGTTGCACTCGTTGCGTTCCACGCCCGGGGCCGGACAAATTGTTCGCGCCTGTCAACCCGCGACAGTGCGGATATTATCATGAATGTCATGAATACACCGGCCTCTGATAAAGTTCGCGATAAAGTTCGCGCGCGCGCATGGCTTCTCCTGCTTCTGTGCGGTTTGGCCGGAATGTTGTTTTATATAGACCGGCAGACACTCTCCGTCCTCAAGACGACACTCAAGGGCGAGTTCAACTGGACCGACGCGGACTACGGCTGGCTGGTCAGCGCGTTCATGGCGTCCTATACGATTTGTTATCTGGTTTCCGGCCGGTGGATTGACCGGTGGGGAACGCGGCGCACGATGCCGCTCTTCATCGGACTCATGTCGTTTGCCACGCTCTTCTGCGGGTTCTCACGTTCGCTCGGCGAGATGGCGGCGTTTCGCGTGGCGCTCGGTATCGCGGAGGCCGGCATCGTGCCGGCTGTCCTTGTCGCAATCGTCACCTGGTTTCCTCCCACGCGTCGCGGCACGGCGAGCACAATCAAGGAGCCTATCAACATTGCGGGGCAAATCATCGCGACGCCGCTCGCGGTGGGCATCGCCCACATGTGGGGCTGGCGCTGGGCGTTTTTCGCGCCGGGCGTGCTCGGGATACTCATCGCGATTGGCTGGTGGTTCACGGACCGGAATCCCCCGGAGCAACACACGGTCACGGGAGAGGCCGGAAAGCCGGAGCCGGCGCGGGCGGAGACTTATCTGCAAGTGCTGAAGCGGCGCGAAATCTGGGGTGTGATTTTCGCCCGCATGGTCAGCGACCCGATGTGGTTTTTCCTGCTCTATTGGGAGCCGGGATTTCTTCAGGAAAAACTGGGCATGTCCCTGGCGGAATTGGGGCGCGTGGGCTGGATTCCCACGGCTGTCGCCACGGTGTCGCTCATCAGTCTTGGCGCGTTTTCAGACCGGCTTATTATAAA
>JAISGL010000434.1 GCA_031263125.1 Opitutaceae bacterium
CCGTCCACGGGCAAGATGCCCGTGCTACTCGATCCGGCGGCTTCGCCGTCAGCGGTCGGGACGCCCGCTCTACTCCAGAATTGGCGGCATGCCCTGTCCCGTTTTTGAGATGCGCCCCCGGCTAATATCTGGCAAGCCTCCGGCTTGTCCCGGCGCCACCGCCCTGCCAAAAACTGGCTGCTGCGTAACTGATGTTACGCGGTGCGTAGTGCCTCCTTGTGTCAGGCCGCGTTCGCGTGGGAGGCCACACAGGTAATTCGCGGCCTGACACAAGGTCAGGCCCTACAAAACCCTGCCGGTCGCGTAACATCAGCTGCGTAAATCAGTGAGGTATTAAAACGCCGATTTCGGCACGTTGAGCAAATCGCCCGGCAACATGCGCGGGTCCTCGGCGGGATCTTTTTCGGCGAGCGTGGCGTCGATTGCGTAGGACTTGCCGCCGCGGGCGAGCGACACGCGCGTCTGCTTCGCGTAGATCGCATAGCCACCCGCGGACTGCACCGCCTTTGTCACCGTCAGGTCCGGCGCCCAGACCACGCGGCCCGGACGCATGACTTCGCCGCCGACATACACATACCGCTCGGTCGCGGTCACGGAAACATCCACGGTGTTGTAGATTTTTTTGGCGACGTAGTCTTCGCGAATCCGCCGGGCAAGCATGGCGGCTGTTTCACCCGACGCCTTGACCGCGCCGATGTATGGCAGCGAGATCAGCCCCTGGTCGTCAATCTGGAGCTGGTTGCTGCTCGGGTCGGGAATGCCCTGGAGCGAAACGACGAGGTTGTCGCCGGGACGCAGCACGGCCACGTTGTCCGCGTCTGGCAAAACCGGATTGTGCCGCTGTCCACCGGCGGCGGTGGCGTCAGCGGGTGTTTCGCAGCCCGCGAGCGCAAAGACCGCCGCGAGGACGGCCAGTTGCGCGCAAAGGAGCCGGAGCACGTTTCGCATGGGGAGGGTTTGCGTCATAAATTCCGGCCCGGAGCGGGGAAAAGGCGGTCGGGTTCAGCGTTTGCCGCGGCTGCGACGCCTCGACTTTTTTTTGCCGCCATCACCGTCGTCACCGGCATCATCATCCTCGGCGTCTCCACCGTCCTTGCCTTCGCCGTCGAAGTCCTCGTCTTCCGATTCCTCGTCTTCGTCCTCGTCCCACTTGAGGGACTTGTCGTTCTTGAGTTTTTTCTCGTCCTCCTCCTCCTCGAGTTCGGGGAGGTCGGCGTCGCCGGCCTCGTCGTCCTCCTTGGCGGCGGGACGCTCCTCATCGGTGTCCCAGCCGGCGGGCACGTATTCAAGGATCGCCGTGAGTTCGTCAAACGTGTGGATCGCGCGGCCCTCGATGAAGGAGGCGTTTTGGTCCTCGCGCAACTCGTCCTCGACCTCGTCGACGGTGAGCTTGGATTCAAAGTTAAAAAGGTCGTTCAACATTTTCACGCGGCAGCGCGTGACGTGGTCGAGCAGGTCGGCGTAAGGTCCGTTTTCCTCGTCGATCGTGTCGGCGAGCGCGAAGAGTTTTTCGCCGGACTCAAAGAGCGATTCCTTGACGTGGCGCAGGCGCACTCTGCCGTTGCCCATGTCTCTTTCGATGCGGAACGGGATGAACGCGGCATCCATGATGTCCTGGTCAAACCCGTAGTCGCGCAACGCTTCGACCAAATCGGCCAGGTGGTCCACCTGACGCGGGTCCACAATGCTCAGTCCGTCGACATCCCAACGAAGCGGGTCGCTGACTTCGTCGACCCACCAGTTATGATCTTCGCCAAGACGGACAATGCACCAATCGAGACTTTTTGAGGATTTTGCCATGATATTTGCGTGGTAGTTTTTCAGGAGGAAAAAGAGCAGGGTTTGCCCGAGTCAATCCGTTAATTAGTGTGTGGATTTCCCCGTCCAAAACCGCCGTGTTTCATTCAAAACGAGGCGCAGCGTGAAAGGGCAAAAGTGAAAAACAAGCCCAAAATTCAAGATAAATCAAAGAGAGTGCGGCCGGCGCGCCCGACGGATGAAAAACAACGGCGCCCTGACGCCCCGCGCTTGATTTCTCCGCGCCGGAAAGCAACGTCCTGCAAATATGGATTTCATTTACGAACGCCTCGTGCGCCCGCTCTGCTTCAAACTCGACTGCGAGCGCGCCCACGACCTCGCCGCCCTTGCCATGACCGTGCTCGGCCGGATGCCCCCGGTCTGCCGCGTCATGGAACGCCTCGCGCGCCTGCCCGCCACCGCGCGCCCCGTGGAGGCGTTCGGCCTGCAATTCCCCAACGCCGTGGGCCTCGCCGCCGGCTTCGACAAACACGCCACCGGCTGGCCCGCCGCCGCCGCGCTCGGCTTCGGCCACGTCGAGATCGGCACCATCACCGCCCTCCCCCAGCCCGGCAATCCCAAGCCCCGCGCCTTCCGCTACCCAGGCGAGGAAGCCGTCATCAACCGCATGGGATTTAACAACGAAGGCGCCGCCGCCATCGCCAGCCGTCTTTCCAAAATGCCGGCCCCCGGCAGACGCCGCATTCCGCTCGGCATCAACATCGGCAAATCAAAAGTCACCCCGCTCGAAAACGCCGTCAGGGATTACCTGAAAAGTTTCGCCCTGCTCGCCGGCCACGCCGACTACCTCGTGCTCAACGTCTCCAGCCCCAACACCCCCGACCTCCGCAAACTCCAGGACGAACAACGCCTCTCCGAACTCCTCGCCGCCCTCGACAACGCCAACCGCGAACGCGCCGCCGCCACTCCCGGAAAAACGCGCGTCCCGCTCCTCCTGAAAATCGCGCCCGATCTCACCTTCCCGCAAATCGACGCCGTGCTCGGACAACTCGCGGCAAACCACTTCGACGGCATCATCGCCACCAACACCACCCTCGCCCGCCCCGGCCATTTCGCCACCGTCGGCCAGACCGGCGGACTGAGCGGCAGACCGCTCGCGAAAAAATCGACCGAAATCATTCGTTACATCGCGCGCGCCACGGGCGGCAGACTGCCGATCATCGGCGTGGGCGGAATCCACACGGCGTCCGACGCCGGCGAAAAACTCGATGCCGGCGCGACGCTCGTGCAAATCTACACCGGCATGATTTACCGCGGCCCCTTCTTCGCCCGCGAACTCGCCCACGCCCTCAGCACCCGCCAGATGCGCGCCGGCGGACGCGGCTGGTGATTTTTGGAGGGCAGATATCCGCGACGGAAGAAATTCGTTCCGATAGGAATGGCACGGATTTGAGCTGAAAAGCTGAAAGGCTGAAGAGCTGAAGGGCTGAAGAAAAAGTCAGCGGCTGCGCCGCAGTTGGTTTGGTGGTTCGTTTCAGCCTTTCAGCCCTTCAGCCTTTCAGCCCTTTTTTCAGGCGCGCAGCGCCCACGCGGCTAGTATCCCATAACGCGTGATAATTCGCATACATTCTTTTGAATATATCAGTTGGTAATATTCCTTGCTTTTTAGCGGTAGCGCCGGGGCAAGCCGGAGGCTTGCCAGAGATAAGCCGGTGGTTGACGGAGCGCGACAGCGCGGAGATGGCATCGCCGCAG
>JAISGL010000445.1 GCA_031263125.1 Opitutaceae bacterium
CTGCCGCCTGTCTGTGACTGGGGCGGCGCGGGAGAAGACGGTCTCACGGTCATGCGCACGCCCAGAAAACAGATGTCCGGAAAACAGACGCTCAAAAGACAGACATCCGGCTGATTCCATCCCTCCTTTCGCCCACTCCCTCATTCCTCGCTTGCGGCGTCCTCTGTGCGCAATCCGCGCGCCTCTTTTTTGCGGCTTCAGTCCGCAAACAAGCCGGTGATGCAAACCGAGATTCGCAAGCGAAGCCCCGGCGATGCGTCTCATCTTCTCAATACTCAATAGGAGCGGAGGTTGAGGCCGGGAACGCGTGAGAAGTATTTCACATTACCGGAGACGAGGGGCAGGGCATAGGTGGGCGCAGTGGCGGCAATTCAGGATGTCGTTGTCACCAATGTGTCGTCCGGCGCCTTTGAGAAGGCGGGCGATGCGCGGTGCGTGCCACGCCACGCGTTCGTCAATTTCCAAAATAGTGAACATGTCAGGCGCGCCAGACACGTCGGCGGGCGTGTCGCAACCTTCGGCGAATTCCGACCAGCAAACCCGCGAAGTGTAAAGAGGGGCGCATCAAGATTATCGTCGATAAAGGCAGCGACGCGCAGTTGCTGCGATTTACCACGCTGCCCGGCGTGGCGGATGAGAAATTTGCTGTCAAAGAGTATCAGACGGCGGTGCGCGTGCCGCGCGAGCGGCTGCGGCTGGAGTCGATGCGTTTGACGGCGGGCCAGTCAATGCCACGGGCAAACTTGCCGGACCCGACAACGCGCTTCAAATCGGCGGCAATGGTTTTCGCGGGCGGGAGCGGGAGCGTGATGCGGCACACGATTTCCGAAAACGATTCACTGGGACGACGGGAGGATTTCAGTCGGTCGCAAGTGTCAATCTCAAGGGAGATATTTTTGCAGGCCATGCACAGACCATGCCCATACGCATACGTGAGTTTCCGTCAAATAACACCGCACATGCGCCCAAGGAAAGGGCATCGGGAGGGGAGTGAGTGATGTGAAAGGAAAGTGTGGGATGCGGGAGAGAAAATAGGGTCTGTCACTATTCTATTATATGCGCTTTACACGAAGCGAAGCCGGGCACGGGCATCTTGCATGTGTTTTGTGAGTAGTGCGGGCGTCTCGCTTGCGTCGGGGCCGATACGGGGGGGGGCGCTGCCAGCGGGCGGGATGCCTGCGCTACGTCGGGATTGGCGACCGCGGCGCGTCCGGCGATTTGGTACCGGGCGTCAGCGATATTTTGTCAATCGCCGCGCTGTTCCAAAAAAAGGCGCACCGGAATCCGGTGCGCCTTGGGGGTGGTGCAAATGCGCGGGTGATTTTCGAGCGCGTGCGCTCAGCGGGCGAGCCAGCCGCCGTCGACCGCGACGGTGTAGCCGTTGACGTAGTCGGACGCGGGCGAGGCGAGGAATACCACGACGCCCATGAGGTCGTCGGGCGTGCCCCAGCGGCCGGCGGGGATGCGGTCGACTATCGCTTTTTCACGGCTGGCGTCGGCGCGGATCGGGGCGGTATTGTCCGTCGCGAAATAGCCGGGGGCGATTGCGTTGGTGCAAATGCCTTTGGCGGCGAGTTCGTTGGCCATGAGCATGGTGAGGCTCTTGATGCCGCCTTTGGACGCCGCGTAGCTGGGAACGCGGATGCCGCCCTGGAAGGAGAGCATGGAGGCGATGTTGATGATTTTGCCTTTGGCTCCGCGGGCAATGCACTCGCGGGCAAAGAGCTGGCTGAGGAAGAAGACGGCGCTGAGGTTGAGGTTGATGACGTCGTCCCAGTCCTTGGCGCTGAAGTTGGTGAAGTCTTCGCGGCGGATCATGCCGGCGTTGTTAACCAGGATGTCGGCGCCGCCGCAGACTTTTTTGATTTCGTCAAAGAGGCCGGCGTAACAGGCGCGATCCATGAGGTTCGCGGTGATAACGTGGCATTTGCGGCCGAGTTTTTCGACGTAGGCCTTGGTTTCGGTCATGTCGCCGATGTCGACAGCGACGATGTCCGCGCCGGCTTCGGCGAGGGCTTTGCAGTAGCCTTGTCCGAGACCTCTGCCGGCTCCGGTGACAAGGGCTTTTTTGCCGTTGAGTTTGAATGAATCGAGTATGTTGCTCATGTGGATATGTGGTTGTGTGGTTGGTGGTGAGTGAGTGGTGGTGGTGCGTGAGTGATGCGTGGTGTGTGAATGATGAGTGATGAGTAGTGAGTGAGTGATGCGTGGTGCGTGGTGGTGGGTGGGTGATCGGGCCGATCTGACTGATCCGACCGATCTGACCGAGCGGGCTGATCTGCCAGAGCGAGCCGATCGTGGGAGTGGTTCAGCGCATGTCCTTGATGGCGACGGCGTCCATGTCTTCGAAGAGTTGGTTGTCGCCGCCCATGGCCCAGACGAAACGGTAGGCCGCGGTGCCACAGCCGGAGTGGATCGACCAGCCGGGGGAGAGGACGACGTCGCGGTCATGCACCATGATGTTGCGGGTGCGGTCCGGCTCGCCCATGAGGTGGACGACCATCTGGTCCTGCGGGATGTCGAAATAGAGATAGATTTCGGTGCGGCGGCTGTGGACGTGCGAGGGCATGGTATTCCAGACGCTGCCGGTTTCGAGCGTGGTGCAGCCCATGACGAGCTGGCAGCTTTTGATGCCGCCTTCCTTTTGGTGGATGTAACGGCGGATGACGCGTTTGTTGGCGTTGACCGGGTCGCCGATGGGCGGGGTCTTGATGTCTTCGCCGCGGAGCGCCGCCGTGGGGTGTTTCATGTGGGCGGGGGTGCTGATGCAGTAGAATTGGGTGTCGCCGGAGAAGGTGACGTCCTGCTCGCCGAGGCCAATGTAGAGGCAGTCGAGGTGGCCGAGTTCGTATTTTGTGCCGCCGACGGTGACGGCGCCGGGTGTGGCGGTGAGGTTGAGGATGCCGATTTCGCGGCGTTCGAGGAAGTAGGAGGAGCCGATGGCTTTGTAGTTGCCGAGCTTGAGTGGGGTGCCGGCGGGCTGGACACCAACGACGACCATGCGGTCGAGGTCGGTGTAGTGGGCGATGATCTGGCCGGGCTGGAAGATGCCCTGGAGCATGTAGGTGTCACGGAGTTGCTCCGTGGTCATGGAATTCGTGGTGTCCGGGCTGGCGGAATAGTGGAGTTTCATGTGAGTTGTTGTGTGTGTTGTGTTGTGCGTTATGCGTGTTGTGCGTTGTGTGCGTTATGCGTTGTTTTGGTTTGTGAGTACCAAGTTGTTTTCAGTTTGGAAAAAGCGTCGACGAAAGGCGTGAGTATTTTTTGTGAACGGTAAGATTGCAAATACGGAAACAGGGCGAATGCGGATTTTCAGGAATGCGGAATGTGAAGTGCGGAATGCGGAAGGAATGTGAAGTGTGAAGAGTGTGAAGTGCGGGGGTGCAGATTTCGGGGTGCGGAAGGTAAAACGCAAGCGGGGGCGTTTCGAAGTGTTAAAGTGACCGCCCCGGGGTGGCCCCCCGGGGAACCCTGGAAAAGTAACCGACGTGCAGGCGACCAAGATTGTAAATCAAATAAACAGAAAAACAGGGACAGGTTCAAAAAACAGGGACATATTGGAGTTGACATCTGAATTTGAAAAAACAAAAGATTATTCATAATCTTTTATATACCAATGAATTGTGTGATATTATTTGAGGGGCGAGAGGCGTCGCGATGCTTTGACACCACGCTTCAAGAGCGTTTCAACGCTTCAAGAAAAGAGGAGTGACACCACGCTTCGAGTGCTTCAAGAGGGTGGCGTTTTATTTCGCGGGCAGAGATGCTGGCGCTCCCAAGGGAGGGCGTGTAACGCCGGTCATGTCCATGGGTCGCCGACGCGGGCGAGCCAGCGGCGGGTTTCGGCGGTGAGGGTGGCGACGAGGGCGGGGGTTTCAGTCGCGATGTTGCGGAGTTGATACGGGTCGGTGCGGTTGTCGTAGAGGCGGACCGGGGGTTCGGTGGGGTGGTTTTGTTTTGCGAGGCAGAGCGTGTGCGTGTGCGTGCGGAGGCCGCGGTGGCCGCCGGCGGTGCTGTCCATGTAGGGAGCGTAGGCGGGGCGGGGCGCGCTGTCGTGGCCGAGGAGAATCGGGCTGTGGTCGGCGCCTTGCACTTGCGGCGGGATTTGCGCGCGGAGGTGCATCAGGCCGAGGAGCGTGGGCATGAGGTCGGGCGCGCTGAGGAGGAGGTCGTCCGTGGCGGCGGCTTTGATGCGGCCAGGCCAGCGGATGAGGAAGGGGGTGTTGAGGGCTTCGTCGTAGGGGTGCGGTTTTCCCATGAGGGCGTGGCTGCCCATCATGTCACCGTGGTCGCTTGTGAAGACGACGATGGTGTCGTCGGAGAGTTTCAGGCGGTCGAGGGTGGCGAGGATGCGGCCAAATTGTTCGTCAACGCCGGTGATGGCGGCAAAGTAGTCGGCGACGGCGGTCGCGGCGGGTTTGCCCGCAGCTTCGAGGCGGACGTTGGGGCGGCGGAGGAGGTCGGCGGCGGTTTTGCCTTTGTAGTGGTCGCGGTAGCGGCCGGGGACTTGGTTGTAGGGCGGGTGGGGCGGGTTCATCGAGAGCCAGAGGGCGAAGGGTTTTGCGGGGTCGCGGTGTTTGCCGGCGGTGTTTTCGAGGTAGGCGATGGCGCGGTCGGTTTCGTGCTGGGGAGACCATTCGTCGTAGGTGCGGTGGGCGTCGCGGGAGGAGTGGGTGTCCCAGTAGCGGGGGGCGAGGTGTTCATCGTAGGCGTTGTAGGCGTGCCAGTGGTCGATGTGGTGGCGGTCTTCGGGGGGCGTGAATTCGTCCCACGCGATGCCGTCGGTGCGGCCCGGGCCTTGCGGGAGGTAGGGCGCGCGGGGGCGGGTGAGGTGCCATTTGCCGATGTAGCCGATGTGGTAGCCGGCGTCGTGGAGGACGTCGGTGATGCAGCGTTCCTCGCGGCGGAGGTAGAGGTTGGGGCGGGTGGAGTTGCAGTTGTTGATGAGGCCGGTGGCGGTGGGGAAGCGGCCTGTCATCATCATGCCGCGCCAGGGCGTGCAGACGGGAAAGGTGGCCGTGGTTTGCGGGAGGTAGAGCGATTGCGTGGCGAAGCGGTCGATGTGCGGGGTGATGACGGGGTCTTCGTGCGTGAAGCCCATCGCGTGGCGGCGCATTTGGTCGGGGAAAAAGAAGAGGAGGTTGGGGGATTTTGGATTTTGGATTGGGGATTTTGGATTTGGCAGACTGTCGCTGGCGCTTGGAAGGATTGGGGATTTGGGATTGGTGAGGGGCGGTTGCGCGGCGTGAGTGCGAAGGAGCGGGGTGGCGGCGGCTCCGGCGGTGGCGAGGGCGGCGGTGCGGAGGAATTGGCGGCGGGTGGTGCTCATGGTGCGGAAGTGGTGTGGGTGGGCGGGTGGCGGGTGGTGCGGTGGTGGGTGGTGCGGTGGCGTGAAGGTGGGAGCGGGTGGTGGGTGGTGAGCGGTTGGTGGGCGGTAGGCGGTGCGGTGCGGTGGCGTGAAGGTGGGTGCGGGTGGGCGGGTGGCGAGTGGCGATGGGCGGGTAGCGGTGGGCGGTGCTGGTGGGTGGTGCGTTCTTCCGCCATCAGACAAACTCTCAAGTAACAACTCTCAAATAACAACTTATAATATCTGATGTTACGCAGCTCGTAGGGCCTGGCTTTGTGTCAGGCCGCGAATTATCAATGTGGCCTCTTTCGCGAGCACGGCCTGACACAAGGTCAGGCCCTACAAAATCTGCCGGCTGCGTAACATCAGTTATAATATGTTTATATTCAACAGAATAAAGATTGTAAGATTTTAGAATTCTGCGTAATGTCCAAGGCTTAAGTTGTTACTTTTTTGGTTTTTCCCGGAGGCGTCCCCAGGGCGGTCACTTGAAACCTGCGGCTGGGTGAAGGCAGCGCGAGGGTCTTTTCCGGGGGCGCGGGCATCTTTGCCCGCGATGCGTTTTCGGAAGACACCAAGCGGGCGCATGGTGTTTCGCGGGCAGAGATGCACGCGTTCCCAGGAAATGATGCGTGACATTGGTCAAGAATAAGCTCCTGGCCGGGAGTTCGGGATCGGATTCGTTGGTAGGCGCGAGGGCGTCGGGGGCGGGGGTGAGGGCGGGGAGGATGATGTTGCCGGATTGGGCGATGCCGTCTTTGAGTTGGATGGAGCCGCCGGTGACGTTGTTGTCGAATACGCCGCCGTTGCTGGCATTCCAGCTTGTGACGTTGAGCGGGTCGGTCTTGATGCTGATGAGGCCGTTTTCGAGGGTGTTGCCGGCGATGCGGATGGAATACTCGGCAGGATCGGCGGGGGTGCCGACGTTGCGCCAGTAGCCGATGCCGTGATATATGTCGGTGGCGCCGGTCCAGGGGTCGATTTTGATGGTGTTGTCGGTGATGAGGCCGTTTTTGAGCCACTGGGAGCGGGTGTCTTTGTAGGTGTAGAGCAGGATGCCGGAACGGAGGAGGTGGTTGTCGCGGACTTTGAAATTCTGGGCGTTGCGGATTTTGATGGCGCCGCCGGCGGAGGAGGGGGGCCAGCCGGAGATGGTGTTGCCGGAGATTTCGAGGTTGTCGAAGTGGTGCGCGTAGATGCCGTGGTCGCAATTTGCGGGGGCGTCGTCCATCGCGGCGGCGCGGTGGATTTTGCTGGCTGTGATGAGGGTGTTGAGGACGGGGTTGCCGAGTTTGGAGTCGGCGGTGATGTTGATGGCGGTTTTGAACCAGCCGTGGGTGTCGGAATCAGCGCCGTCGGCGCGCGTGGCGCCGAAGAGGCAGCCGGTGATGGTGGTGTTTTGCGCGCAGTAGAGTTGGATGGCTTTGCCGGGCGTGGCGGAGGCGCGCAGGAACTGGCATCCGGCGATGGTGACGCCGGCGGCTTTGATCTGGATGTAGCGGCTGTCGATTTGCGCGGCGTCGGGGGCGGATTCGGATTTGCCGTCCTGGAAGCTGATGGCGGTGACGGTGACGTTGGTGATGTTGGTGAAGGTGGCGCCGTTTACCCAGAAGCGGAGCATGATGTTTCTGGCGGTGGCGTTTTTGATGGTGACGTTTTGGAGGGTGGCGGCGTTGACGAGGCGGAGGATGTTGGGTTGCGCGGTGGCGTCCCAGGTGCAGCCGTTGCCGTCGAGGGTGATGTTGTCCTTGAGGGTGAGGGTTTGCGTGAGGGTGTAGGTGGCGCCGGGGGTGAATTGGATGGTGTCGCCGGCGGCGGCTCCGGTGATGGCGGCTTGGATGGCGGACTGGTCCGCGCCAGCGGGGATGGTGATGGTGGCGGCGTGGGAAGAAGGGCTGAAGAGCTGAAGGGCTGAAAAGCTGAAAGTCAGGAGGAGAGCGAGGCGGGTGGCGAGGCGGGTGTGGCGGATGTGAATTTTCATGGTGATGGATGGTTTGAGTTTAGGTTTAGTGATCGACCGGGGGTGGTCCCCCGGGAAAAGCCGGAAAATAACGGGTGCGCAGGCAGACAGGATCGAAGTCAAATAAATAGGGACAGACTCAGTACAGGCTGGGTATATTGAAGTTGACATCTACATTTGACGGGAGGAAGAGAATGTGTGTAATCTTTCATGTGCCAATAAGTTGTATGATTAATTGAGGAGCGGGCGGCGCGGGATTACCAGAGATTACCAGTAGGGGTCCCAGTTTTTTAGGAGGCGGACGAGGGCTTCGAGATAATAGTAGTCACCCCAGTTGCAGCATTCGTCGACGCCGCTGTCGTGGGGTTTGGAATAGACGCCGTGGAGGAGGAGGCCGTCCTCGGCGGGGGTGGCGGCGTAGTTGTTGATGAGGCTGCGGAGGATGGCGTGCGCGGCGTGTTCATAACGGGTGCGTTGCAGGCCGGGTTGGAGGTGTGCGATGGTTTCGAGAAGGCCGCAGGTGGTGATGGCGGCGGCAGAGCTGTCGCGGGGTTCGGGGCCGGAGGTGAAGACGAGGTCCCAGTAGCAGACGTGGTCGGGGGGGAGGTGTTTGAGGAAGTAGCCGGTGACGCGTTCCTGCGCAAGTGTGAGGGCGAGGGTTTGGCTGACGCGGCGGCGCGCGAGGGCAAGGCCGTAGATGCCCCAGGCTTGTCCGCGCGACCAGCAGGAGTCGTCGGAGAAGCCTTGGTGCGTGGTGCCGTGGGTGGGGGCGCCGGTGGCAGGGTCGAAATAGTATGTGTGGTAGGTGGAGTCGTCGGGACGGATGATGCAGGTGAGGAGGGTGGCGAGGTGATTTTCGGCGATTTGTTGGTAGCGGGGATTTTGGGTTTCACGGCTGGCCCAGTAGAGGAGGGGGAGATTCATGAGGCTGTCGATGATGAGGCGGTTTTCCTTGGGGTTGTCGAGGTCCCACCAGGCTTGGATAAAGCGGCCGGCGGGTTTGTAACGGTCGGCGAGGCGGTCGGCGGCGTGGAGGGCGGTGGCGCGCGCGGTTTTGTCACCGGTGAGTTTCCACGCGGGGACGGTGGAGAGGGTGTAGAGGAAGCCGATGTCGTGGTGGTTGACTTCGATGTT
>JAISGL010000448.1 GCA_031263125.1 Opitutaceae bacterium
TCCTGGGAGCGCGGGCATCTCTGCCCGCGAAGCACCGTGCGCCCGCTTGGTGTCTTCCGAACACGCATCGCGGGCAAAGATGCCCGCGCTCCCAGGCGCTGACGCGTCTTTCGCGACGCTCCCAGGCGCTGGCGCGTCTTCCGCAACGCTCCCAGGCGCTGACGCGTCTTTCGCAACGCACCCACGCGCTGACGTGTCTTCCGCGACACTCCCAGGCGCTGACGCGTCTTCCGCAACACTCCCACGCGCTGACGCGTCTTCCGCGACGCACCCACGCGCTGACGCGTCTTTCGAAAAACGCTGGCTCGCGCTTTCCGTCGTGTTTTGCGCACTCGGCATGGCGGCGAAGGAAGTCATGGTCTCCGCGCCGGTCATGGTGCTTCTTTGCGACCGCGCGTTTGTCTCCGGCTCGTTCGCGGCGGCGTTGCGCGCGCGCAAACGCTACTACGCCGCGCTCGCCTCCACGTGGCTCGTGCTCGCGCTGTGCCTCTCGACCTCCGGCTTCCGCGGCGGCACGACCGGCTTCGGCACCCCGATGACGTGGTGGATGTACGCGCTCCGCCAGTGCGAGGGCATCGTCATTTACCTGAAACTCGTCTTCTGGCCCGCGCCGCTCACGTTTGACTACGGCGTGGCTTTCGTGACGGATGTGTGGAGCGTGCTGCCGCAACTCATCCTCGTCGTCGCGCTCGTGTCCGTCGCGCTCTGGGCGATGTTTTTCCGTCCGCGCGCCGGACTGCCCGGCGCGCTCTTTTTCGCCGTGCTTTCGCCGAGTTCGAGTTTTCTGCCCGTCGTCTCGCAAACGCTCGCCGAGCACCGCATGTATCTGCCGCTCGCCGGCGTGCTCGTGCTCGCCGTCGTGGCGGCGCGCGCGTTGCTGCTCACGCGCCTGCGCGCGCCCGCCGCCGCCGTGGGCGCGTGCGTCTGCGCCGTGGCTGTCGCGTTTGGCGTTGTCACTTGGAAACGCAACCAGGTCATGCAAAGCGTCGAGTCCATCTGGCGCGACACCGTCGAAAAGGCGCCGCACAGCCACCGCGCGCAAAACAACCTCGGCTGCGCGCTCATCGACGCAAAACGCTACGCGGAAGGCATCCCCTACTGCGAGGCCGCCGTGCGCCTCAAACCCGACTACGGCGAGGCCCACGGCAACATCGCCTACGGACTCAGCGGGTTGAAACGGCACGCCGACTCGATTCCCCACTACGAAAGGGCGCTCCGCCTCATGCGCGGCATGCATCTCTCCGGCCTCGACCGCGTGCTCCTCAACATGGGCCTGAGCCTGCACGAAATCGGACGCGACGCCGGGGCGCGCGCCGCGTTTGAGGAGGCCGCCGCGCTCAACCCGCAAAATGCCCCCGCGCTGAACAACATCGGCAATTACGAATTTCTCGAAGGCCGTTACGCGGAGGCGAAGACGTATTATCAGCGCGCCATCGAGGCCGACCCCGGTTTCGCGGAGGCGTGGTATGACCTTGGCAACGCCGTCATCGCGCTCGGCGAACCCTGGGCCGGCGCCGAGGCGCACTACCGCCACGCACTCAAACTCTCCCCCGACCTGATCCTCGCGCAGGACAACCTCGGACGCCTCCTCCTCGCGATGAACCGCCCCGATGAAGCCGCCGCGTGGTTCAAAAACGTAGCCCGCGAAAACCCGTCCGCCGCCGCGCACCTCAACGCCGCCCGCGCCGCGATGCTCTCCGGCAAAACCGGCGAGGCGATTCCCATGCTGCAAAAAACCATCGGGGAAGACCCCGACAACATCGACGCGCACTACCTCCTCGGCAACGCCCGTTACCGGCAGGGCGACACCGCCGCCGCGATGACGGCCTGGCGCCGCGCCATCCGGCTGAACCCTTTTGCCGTCGAGCCGCACGGCAATCTTGGCAGTGTGCTTGCCGCCGCCGGCCAGTGGGACGAAGCCATCACGGAACTCAACGCCGCCCTCCGCCTGAAGCCCGACTATGCCGAGGCGCACAACAATCTCGCCAACGCCCGCGCGCAGCAAGGCCGTGACGCCGAGGCCCGCCCGCACTACGAGGAGGCGATCCGCCTGAAGCCCGACCTCGCGCAAGCCCGCTACAACTACGCCCGCCTCCTCCTCCGCGCCGGCGAGCCGGACGCCGCCCGCCGCGAGGCAACCGAAGCGCTGCGCCTGCGCCCCACCTACGCCGACGCCGCGGAGTTTCTGAAACAATTGCCGGAAAAATGACACCCCGCCAGCCACCCCAAGCCACCCTGGCGGCTCGGGCGGCCCGGGCGGATCGGGCGGCTCGGGCGGCTCGGGCGGATCGGGCTGCTCGGACAGATCGGCCAGAGCAGCCAGATCAGCCAGAGTGGCCCGCTCGCCCTGGCGCCGGCAGCTTTCTGCTCGCCACCCGGAAGTCAGCCCTGCAAAATCCCTGCTCATGAAAACTCCCAAAATGCCGTCGAGCCACGGAGTCATCGTTGCCGCAGTGTGCGCAGTGTGCGCCTTCGCGCCAAATCCAGGCAAGCTATGCGCGAATGACTACACGACAGACGATTCGCCGATCACGACG
>JAISGL010000080.1 GCA_031263125.1 Opitutaceae bacterium
AGGGTCCGCAAAAAAATAACTGGGCGATTTTACTTGGACTGAAAGTGCGATCCAGCGTTGGTGCTTGCGGTCATTTACCTCTGGTAAACTCCTTTGTCGGTACCTTGACCGGCGCTCCCATTCCAGCGCACCTTCGCCCAGTTATTTTTAGACGAGCCCTTACCGTCTATCTGGATGACACGCGTGATTTCCCGCGCCTGTATCGCGAGCCGAAGTTTGGTGATGATGATTTTTCGGTCGTCGCACGCACACTTCAAGTGACGGGCAGCCTGTTGCGCGACATCAGGATGAACGGAGACGGGCGCGTCCCGGAGTCGGTTTTCGGGCGTGAGCTTTCGCAAAGATTGGTGCTTCTTGCGCGTCAGATTTCCGTCAGGAACGAACCTGGGTGGCTGCGCGCCGGATTCGGAAGTTTGTGCAGGGACATACGGGTTTCACCCAGGCAGATTGAGTTTGGGGAGTTCCGGCAATATTTAAACATGAACTTCGATCCGCCCAGGCTTGTTGACGTTTTAAACGGAAAGCGCCCGTTCCCGTCCATCCGGAACGGCAGGGAAGTGGCGAAGGTATTTGTTCATTACTGCCTCTTCGCCAGCAATGGCGCGCAGAGCGCGAGGTTTCGGAATTTTATCAATCGCCTGGATGAAGAGCCGTTTTCGGAGGCGCTTTTTGAGGAATGCTTTGGCAAAAAGGTGTCCGCGTTTGAGTCGGATGTCATTTCGCACTGGCACCTGATGACGCCCAAAAAAAGGGTGATCTATAAATGGGACACACCTCCGCTTCCCGGCATCGTCGCGCGCGAGGCGACGCAATCCGAAGTCGCCCGGCTCAAGGCCGAGATGTTGATCGCGCGAGGCCAGTCGCCCAAGGCGCTCGACGAACTGCGCACCGCTTACTGGCGCGGCGGGCGCGACCCCTGGATGCTTGCGCTTCTCGCGCTTCTTGAGGAGCACATTGGCTCGATTCCGCGCGCTGAAAAAATCACAAAAACGCTCCTCGCCCTGCCGCAGGCGCCCGCGCGCGCCCAAGTGGTCGCGGCGAAATTGCGAATGCGCGAACTTGGTGCATGGGAGGATGACGGCAAAAAATTGGACAAGGCCGGGGCGGACTCGATCATGGATCTGCTTGTCAAGGCGCGTTTGGGCGGCCTGCTCAACGAGGATTTATGCGCGACCCTTTCCAGGCTGGTTATTAAAAGCGCGGAATCCCCCTCCACGGACACCGCCGCCTTCATAAAGGAAGCGGCAAAACGTTATCCGCTCAACAAAATCATCCGGGAGGCGTCCGGAATGCACGGCGCCGCAACCGCCGGCGGTTTGCCGGCACGGCGCAGACCGCCTCGAAATCAATCCCGTTCTCCCTGACTGATGTTACGCAGCGCGCAAAGCCTGACCCTGAGTCAGGCCCGGTAGCGGTAGCATGGGTCAACTTTTGTCTGGATCGCCCGCCGGGCAAGCTGTGCTCAAAAGGCTCTTGCAACAGACATCGAAGGCAGTGCCGGACTGGCGGCGGATGTTTTCTTACTGTAAACAATTATGGAGGCTATAAAAACAAATAAAAATCGCTAGAAGCAGGATGATACTCAAAAGTTGCGCCAAGCCTCGTGCCCTGCGTTGCAGCCTTTGTTTCCTGACCAACCTTCCAATAAAATCTCAATCCTAACCCTGACATACCATGCATATGCGTAGATCAACGATAAGCTCCGGCACACTGCCTTCAGCGACGCCCTTGGCATCGCTTGCGAAAATACCTGCACGTAATACTCCCACCGGTAATTTAGTATTATTTAACAAGTTACGTCGGTATTGCGCTTCTCCACTCCAAGTCGGGCTTTGCGCCACCACTTTTCTGGCACTTGCCCTCCTCCCGTTCTCCGCAGGTGGTGTCTTGAACGCGCAGACCGACCCGCTGGTCTGGACTGGCGCGCAAAGCGATAACTGGGACACCACGGCAAGCAACTGGACGCTCAGCGGCGCGGCGGCGGTTTACTCGGACGGCAGCCATGTGCGCTTCGACGACACCTCGGCCACGGGGACCGTTTCCATTCCCGCAGCCGTCGCGCCCGGCTCGACCACCATTGACATCACGCGCGAGTTGACGCTTGCGCCCGGAAGCGCCGCCGGTCTGGCAGGCCCGGGCAACATCATCAAGCGCGGCTCCGGCACGCTGATATTCAGCGCCGCCAACGCCACGCCCACGGGCACTACGACGCTCGAGGAAGGCGTCCTGCGAATGTTTATTCCCGGAAGCTATGGCACGCCAAGCCTCGGCTCGATGATCGTGCTCAGCGGCGGCACGCTCACCACCAATAATTATGGCGCCACCGCAACCCTCAGCACCCCCATCCATGTGCCCGCGGGCGCGGATGCCGTCTTTGCCGTTCCGCGCTCAAATGAGCACTACCAATTCCACGGCGTGCTCACCGGCTCGGGGACGCTTACGCTCATTGGGGCAAGCCGCCGCGACGTCTATAACGATTACAACGGCTTCAGTGGCGAGATGCGCATTGTCAACGGCAGCGTCCGCATCATGCAGGATGTGACGACCACTTGGGCCAACGCCACGCTCTTGCTCGACGCGGTAACGGTCACATTCAATGTCAACAACCGCAATCTCACCATCGGCGCGCTTTCCGGCACCTCCTCCGCGTCGAGAATCCAGGGCCGCACCGGCGGCACGGGCACCTACACCATCGGTGCCAAAAATCTCGACACCATCTATGGCGGCTCAATCGAGGACAACGGCACCGGCATCGTTGCGATCACCAAGGTCGGCGCCGGCATGATGACCCTGACCGGCTCGCTCACCCACACCGGACTCACGACCGTGAGCGCGGGCGGTCTCAATGTGACCGGCACATTCCACGCCGCCAGCGCGGTCAGCGTTTCAGCCGGGGCGTCCTTCGGCGGCTCGGGGGTGATTTCCGGCAATGCCGCTTACACCAGCGGCGCGACCCTGCTCACCGCCGCCACCGCCTCCGGCATGCTTGCCGGCATCGAAATTGGCGGCGCGGTTTCGCTCGGCGCGGCGCACAATGTCTCCGCCGTCGTTCCCGATGGCGTGCAACTCACGCCCGGTTCCCACACGATCACCGTCCTCCACGCCGCCGGCGGCATCACCGGCACGCCCGCCCTCACTTGGACGGGGCCGGCAATGGACGCGGCTGTCACCTTTAACCAGACCTCCGACACCATCACCGCCACGATCGTGGTTCCATTGCCGCCCGCGCCCGTCATTACCAGTGAACTCACGGCGAGCGGCACTGTCGGCGAAGCGTTCAGCCACACCATCACGGCGAGCAATCTCCCGACGAGTTTCGCCGCGACCGGATTGCCCTCCGGCCTCTCAATCGACACCACCACGGGTGTCATCAGCGGAACTCCCGTGACCGATGCCACGAGCACCGTGACCATCACCGCCGCGAACCTCGGCGGCACGAGTGCGCCTGCGTCACTCGTCATCACCATCGAGCCGATGCCACTGCCGGAAAGCGTTCCGGCGATCACCAGCGCGCTCACGGCGACCGGCACGCTCGGCGCGGCATTTGAATACCAGATCACGGCCGCACCCGGCCCGATCCTCGGCTACGACGCCACGCCGCTGCCCGCCGGCCTTTCCATCGACGGCTCCACCGGCGCCATCACCGGCAGCATCGCCGTCACGGGCACCAGCGCCATCACGCTTTCCGCCACCAACGCCATCGACGCGGGCACGGCGACGCTTGTGCTCAGCGCCTACGAAGCGCCGGCGATCACCAGCGCGCTTGCTGCCGACGGAATCGTTGACCAACCGTTTTCTTACACACTCACCGCAAGCGGCGGCCCGAACACCCTCAGTGTCAGCGGCCTGCCCGACGGCCTCTCCTTTGACGCCGCAACCGGTGTCATCTCGGGCACTCCCACCATTGCCGCCGAAAGCAACATCACCCTCACCGCGAGCAATCCCGCCGGGACGGACACGCAAACGCTCGTGCTCACGGTTGCCACATATTATCCCGACATCACCAGCGCCCTCAATGTCGTTGCCACCGTCGGGCAGCCCTTTAGCTACCAGATTACCGCGCTCAACAATCCCACCGGTTTCGCCGCCGAGCCGTTGCCCGCCGGTTTTTCCTTCAACACCGCCACGGGCGTCATCACGGGCACGCCCGTCGCTGCCGGTGTTCTTGGCGAGGTGCTGCTCACCGCCAGCAACGCCTACGGCTCCCGCGACGCCCTGCTCACCATTATCGCGAATGACATCCCGCCATCCGATGTGCTGGTCTGGACCGGCGCGATCAGCAACGAGTGGGACACCACGACCGCGAACTGGAAAAGAAACGGCTCGCCCGCCACCTACTCGGATGGCGCGAAACTGTATTTCGACGACACCTCGGCGTCGGTGTCCGGCACGATTGTCATGACCGGCACCCACACACCCGAGTCGATGATTATCAAAAATGCGGAGCGCACCCTGACACTCGTCAGCTCGGCAACATCGACCCTTTCGGGCACCGCCCCGATGACAATGCAAAGCACCGGCACACTGGTCTTCTCCTCCACGATGGAGGGATGGAACGGCATCACCACGCTCGAATCAGGCGTGGTTGACCGTTATAACAGCTATACGGGGGCGGTGGTGTTTGCCGGCGGCACGATGACGATCACTTATCCCGCAGGCAGCCAGACCTACGGCCTGGCCCACGGTCTCTACGTGGGCGAAGGGCAGTCCGGCGTCATCAACATGCCCAATCGCTGGAGGCTTCAAAACGTCCTTCTTGGCTCCGGCACCCTGACGCTCAATTACGACACCACCGTGGGCCGCGCGGACTTCCAGGATTTTGACCCCGTGGATTTTTCGGGTGCGCTGATTTTGAGCGGTTCGGGCGGCACACGTCTGCCTGCCGGCAACGCCAGCACGTTCAATTGGTCAACCGGTTTCCTCAACACCACGCTCGTGCTCGAAAGATACCTCCAATTGCAACCGGCCACCAACTCGGGTGGAAACACTTTCTACATCGGCGCGATTGCCGGGAGCAGCCCGGATGTCTGGCTGCGGGGCGGCTCCGCCGGGGCCATCACCTATCGCGTCGGCGCGAAAAACCTCGACACCACCTACGCGGGCGTCATCGGCGATTACAACGAAACCACGGCGAGCAGGGCATTGAATGCCGCGCTCTACAAGGAAGGCACGGGCATGCTCACCCTCACCGGATCGCTCAATTACACGGGAGCCACGACCGTTTATTCGGGCGGGTTGCTGATGAACGGCCGGCACGATGCCGAGGGCGGCGGAATCTCCGTCACCGGCTCGACCGCCGCGGGCTTTGGCGGCTCCGGCGTGATTGCCCCCAACGTCATTTTCCAAGACGGCGCGCAACTCCTCGTCCACGCCGATCCCGGCAGCGGCGAACTCTCCGGCATGCTCGTCACCGGCTCGGTGACCTTTGACGGCTCCGTGCTGAAAGTCAGGCCCGTCGTCGCCGAAGGCGGCACGATCACCAACGGCGTCTACACCATCTTCATGTCCGACTTTGATTTCACGGGCAGGCCGGCGCTCGAATGGTCGCATCCCGCCGACACCGCCATACAGGGCGCGCTCGACTACATCAACGAAAACCAAATCCAGGTGACAATCACCGGCGGAGCGATTCCACCTCCGACGATCACCAGCGCGCCCATCGCGGACGCGCTTGCGGGCCAGCCGTTCACCTACATGCTCACCGCCTCGGGCGACACCACCGTGCCCACGCAGCTATCGGTGGAAGATATCCCCGCCGGCCTCAGCTTCAACGCCGCCACCGGCGTCATCAGCGGGACAGTCGCGACATCCGGCCAATACACCGTCACCCTCATCGCCGGCAACGTCTCCGGCGAACGTGTCGAGACGCTCACGTTGCATGTTTACGACTCTCCGCCCGCCGCGCCTGTGATCGCCAACCCGTCACAAGCCATCGCGACCGTGGGCCGCTCCATGACCTACCAAATACTGACCACCGGGGGAATCGCCACCGGCTACGGCGCCACCGGCCTGCCGTCCGGCCTCTCGTTTAACGCCGCCACCGGTGTCATTTCAGGCGCGCCCGAAAGACTCGGCGTCTACGCCATCACCATCACCGCCTCCAACCTCGGCGGCGCCGATTCAAAGACAATCGAACTCATCGTGGCGCTCCCGCCGCCCGTGCCGCAAACGATCTCCAACACCACCGCCGTGCAAAACGAATTGTATGTCGGCGAGACGACATGGACGAACGAACCCGCAGGCTACGAAATCGTTTCCGCCATCGAATACATCGGCGGCACCGTGGGCGGCTCGGCGACTTATCTCAACGTCGATTCCAACGGCGCCATCTCCGGCATCTGCCCCAACGTCGCCACCTCGGGCACGGTTCCCCTTACCATCCAACTCCGTTTGCGCGCATGGAATCTGACGGGCGCCACCCTCGCGCAAACCACGCTCACGGTTAACCCGCAGGCGCCTGTTGTCACCGATTCCGATCAGCTCACCGCCACGGTCGGCGTGCCGCTCTCGCACACTATCGTCGCCACCAACATGTATCCCGCCTACATGCGCACCTACGGCGTCACCAACATCCCCAGCGGCCTCAACGTGAATCCCAAGACCGGCGAAATTTACGGCGCGCCCCTTCTCGGCGGAGTCTTCGAAGTCGCGCTGGTGGCATCGAACGTCACGGGAGCGCACAGCAAACTCATCACCCTCACCATCAACGGAGCCTCGGCCCTCACCACGCTTGCGGGCGAAGCCGGCACATCCGGCGACACCGACGGAGCGAGCGCCGACGCGCGCTTCAACTCGCCCGGCGCGGGCGCTGTCGGGCCGGACGGCAGCATCTACGTCGCCGACACCGCCAACAACGCCATCCGCAAAATCGCACCCGACGGCACCGTCACCACGCTCGTCACCGGCATCAACCAGCCCGCCGGCCTTGCCGTGTGCGACGACGGCTCCACGCTCTACGCCATCGACGCCGGTTCGGGCGCGATCAAAAAAATCGACGCCGCCACCGGTGTCACCACCACGCTCATCCTCACCGGCTCTCCCGCGCTCAACGCCCCCGGCGGCCTCGCGCCCGACGCCTCGGGCAACCTCTATGTTGCCGACACCGGCAACCACCTCATCCGCAAAATCGACACCGGCAGCGGCGCCATGACCACCATCGCCGGCGCTGGCGCGGCTGGCTCGACGGACGGCACGGGCGCCGCCGCTGCCTTCGACGGCCCCACCGGCCTCGCCCTCAGCGCCGACGAAACCACCCTCTGCATCGCCGACACCGGCAACAACACCATCCGCGCACTCGACACGGCCACCGGCGCCGTCACCACCCTCGCCGGCGCCGCGGGCGTGCCCGGCAGCACCGATGGCATCGCCAGTGCGCTCTTCAACTCGCCCACCGGCCTCGCGCTCGATTCCTCCGGCGTGCTCTACGTGGCCGACACCGGCGGCCACATCATCCGCGCCGTCAATACGAACACCGGCGCCGTCACCACCTTCGCCGGCACCGCCGACGAACCCGGCAGCGCCGAAGGCAACGTTGCCGGGTCGCGCCTGGACAGCCCGCGCGGCATCACCATTGATCCGGCCACCGGCGACATCCACGTGTTCGACACGGGCAACCACACCGTGCGCACCCTGCAAATCGGCCCCACCATCATCACGCCGCCCGCCGACCAGTCCGTGCCGCTCAACTCCACGGCGACCTTTGCCGTCGTGGCCTCCGGCGCGCCTTCGCTCACCTATCAATGGTACAGGGACGGGGTGCTCATCGACGGCGCCACCGAAGCCACGCTTCGACTCGAATCGGTCACACTCACCGATGACGTGGCCGACTACAGTGTCGTCGTTGCCAACCCCATCGGCATATGCACCGTCAGCGCGCACCTCTCCATTTCGGACGCCAGCCCAAGCACCCCGTCCGATGTCGGGGCTGGCGACGGTCACGGCAGCGTCAGCGGTGGCGGCGCACCCGGCGCGTGGTATCTTGCCGCGCTTGCGCTGTTGGTGTTGGCCCGATTCAGGGGCCGGATGAGGCGTTTGTTATTTTCGATTTTCGATTCTCGATTTTCGATTGCGCGCTACCGCGCGGAATCGAAGTCGGAATGGAGCGGCAGCTCCCAATCGTTTCGAGGCCGAAGGCCGACAGTCTGCCAAATCGAAAATCTAAAATCGAAAATTTTCCTCCCCGTTTTCTCCGCGATCCTCCTCCTCGCCGCCGCCACGCCCGACCTCGCCGCGCAAGCGGCCGCCAACGGCACAATCATCGGTCGCGTCGTAAATCAAGCCACCGGCCAATACCTCTCCAACGCGCTTGTGGCCATCGAAGGCACTTCCATCGAAACCCTCACCGATGAGACTGGCACGTACCGCCTTGTCAACGTCCCCGCCGGCGCCGTGCGCATCACCGCCAGCTACTCCGGCCTCGACAAGAATACGCAGACTGTGAGTGTCTCGCCAAATCGCTCCGCCTCCGCCGACTTCAACCTCACCACGCAGGTCTACCAACTCGAAAAATTCGTCGTTGCCGGCGACCGCGAAGGCTCGGCGCGCATCATTCAGGAGCAGCGCATGTCTGCCACCCAGAAAGCGATCTTTGCCGCCGACTCCTTCGGCAATATCATCGACAGCAACTTCGGCGAACTCATGAAAAACCTCCCCGGCGTGACCCTCGATTACGACGGTGAGGACGCCTCCACCATGCGCATCCGCGGCATGGACCCCGACCTTGCCAACATCACCCTCGACGGCAACGAAGTCGCCTCAACCGGCGTCGAGGGCACCGATGTGCATGGTAACACCTCGGAAAGTCGCGCTTTCAATCTCAAGACGGTCGCGCTGCAAAACATCGAAAGCATCACCATCGACATCGCCCCCACGCCGGACAAACCCGCCAGCAGCATGGGCGGCTCGGTTGACATCACCACCAAAAGCGCGCTCCGCCAGCGTGGCCGCCGCGTCTCCTTCAGCACCAACCTCAGCCTCAACACCGCCGAACTCGACTTCGACAAAACACCCGGCGGCGGACGCACCCCCAATCGCAAAATCCAGCCCGGCTTCGATTTCTCATGGATCGAAACCTTCGGAACCAGACGGCGCTTCGGCATCTCCTTCAACACCAGCTTTAATCGCAATTATCGTTACAACAACGAATACGGCTCCGCCAATCCCAGGAAAAACACCCCCTACACCTACAACACCGAAGACCTCGCCCTGACGGACAATAAAGTCACCGCGACTACCTCGGGTTATGTGTCCCAGTTGCGCTGGAAGGAAAATGCCGGAAGCAACGAAAACCGCATGATCTCGCTCAATCTCGACTTCGAGCCTTGGGGCCGGAACCACTCGTTTTTTCTCAGATCATCCTACAACGACGTGCGCGGCCTCGGCAGCTACTCCCGCTACTTGCAAGTGGACGCCGGCACGCGCGGCGAAGGCTCTGACCTTTACACCATGATTTCGCCCTCGGGCGCCAAAGTCAGCATGGGCAACAGCGTGAGCGCCGCCAACAACCGCAACTACAGCTTCAACTTCGGCGGCAAGCACCGCTTCGGCGAACTCAAGGCTGAGTATTCTATCAGCTACAGCCGCGCTGAAGTCGATCCCGATCCCGATGAAAACTATTCGATTAACTACAGCGCGTCCGGCCTTGGCATCAATATCTTCAACCTCGCCGGCAACAGCTCGGGCAAAATCGTGCAAACCTCCCACAACGGCGGCGGCGTTGTCTCCGCCGGCAACATCGCCAGTTACCAGAATCTCGACAACTACAACAGCCTCACCCTCACCAACGATTTTAAGTACACGACCACGGAAAATCGCGGCGCCTATCTCGACCTGACTTATCCCGTCATCATTCCCTTCTTCGGCACACACTCCATCCCCGTGGACATCAAATTCGGCGGCCGCTACGGGGAGAGCAAACTCGAAACCAACCGGTATTACCGTGTCCACAAGATGACCGGCGGCAGTACGATCCCCAGCTTCGGCACACCCTCCGAACCGCTCCTGCGCGAGTTTTCCGACAAATATTTCGAAAACAGCTGGGGCTTCGACGTGCCCATCGCCACTTGGGTCAGCCCCTATCGCGTTTATGACTACTACAAGGCCCACCCCGAGGCATTTTACGACGGCTCTGATCTTCCAGACTCCCAAGTCTATAACGAACTGCGCCAGACCAAATATAACAAGGAATCCACCACCGCCGCCTACCTCATGCTTACGGCGCGCCTCCTGGGCAACCTCACCATGACCACCGGCGTGCGCTATGAGGAAGCGCGCCGCAAAGGCTGGGGTCCCGTGTATGAACGCTACGATTCCTCCTTCTTCGCGGCAACCGGCAAATTCGACACCGTCTCCCCCTTGATAGAGGCGCCGGATTTCCATCCCATAACCAATCCCGCCTACATTGATAATCCCCTCTATGGAATCAGCGACGTCGAGAAAACACGGCTCCTGTTCACCCGGCAATATTATAACCAGGGCATGGGCGATTATTTCCCGAATATTCAGTTCAAATGGACCCCGCACAAGGATTTCAACATCCGTCTCTCCCGCACCGAAAACATCGGACGCCCGCCCTTCGGCCAGATGCTCGCCGACGATGAATGGCGCAAAAACTACTACACCATCACACGCGGCAACCCTGAACTGAAACCCCAGACCTCGAACAAATACGACGCCGCCTTCGAGTGGTACCCCACCAGCGGCGGCATGCTCACGCTCTCCCTCTTCTATCAGAAAATGAAGAACATCATTTACGACGACATGACCTTCATCACCGTCACCAACGACGCCTCCGAGGCCACGGTTTATGCGGTTCCCGAGGGCGCGAGCGCCGCCGATATTATCTATCACGAAGACGAGGACTACGCCGGCCTCTGGGCCATCACCACGCCGCGCAACATCGGCGAAGGAAGCAACAAAGGCTTCGAACTCGCCTACAGGCAGAAACTCGGGTTCATCCACCCCAGCCTCAACAGCCTGGAACTCTACGCCGTCTTCTCCTACGCCGATCCCCAAAAACAATATCAACGCCATATCATTCCAAAGCCCTCATCGAATGTGACCCAGGAGATGATGGATGAATATAATAACAGTATCAAAGTCTGGGAGTCGATCCCCTTGGAGGGCATCCAAAAACGCTCCGCCAGCCTCCAGTTCCGTTACAACGGAAAACGCTGGAGCGGCAAACTCGCCAGCTACTGGGCCGACGAATTCGCCCGCAGAATACGCACCGACATCGTCGAAATCACCAACCAGAACTCGACCTTCCGCCTCGACCTCAACCTGAGCTACAAAATCAGCTCCCGTTGGACGGCCAGCTTCGACTGGCGCAACATCACCAACCAGGACGACGAGCGCAAAGTCTTCGACCGCACCGGCGGCTACTTCACCTCCGGCATGGTCATCAACCTCGGCGTGAGGGCCAACTTCTAAGCCCGCCCGATTTATTAAACCGACTTAAACCGACTTAAATCGATTTAAATCGAATCAAGCCGGTTTAAGTCGCCCAAACTCAATCACCATTTCACCGCCATCTCTTTTCAAACATGAAAACACTCACCGCCACCACCGCCACCACCACTCCAGCCGCCCCGGCCCTCCGCCTCGCCGCTGTATTATTCATTATACATTTTTCATTATACATTGGCGCAGCGCCAGCGCTGCGCGCCCAGCTCACGCCCGCTCCGAGCGTATTCACCGACTGGACGGGCGCCGTGGACAACAACTGGTTCAACCCCGGCAACTGGAGCACCGGCCTCGTGCCCGACGGGGCCGACGTCGCCGTCCGCCTGCGCGGCGAATCAGCCATCCCCAACAAACACATCCATGCCAGCTACACCGGCATCGGCGACCACACGATCCAACTCTACAGCCTCCAAACCGGCGCCAATCTGGGCTACACGCTCGAATTTTCGGGCAACGAAGACGGCTGGCTCATCCTCAACCCCGTCGGAAAAGGTTTCACCTTCAACGGCTTTATCGGCACCGAAATGGGATCGTCCTACGACATCACCAATCCCAACTCCACCGGCGACAACACCCTGCGTCTGGCGATGAACGTCACCCTCAACTCCTACACCAGGCTCACGCTGGAAGGCTCCTCCGCGGCGGTGCGCGTTCTGGAAAACGGCCTCTCCCAGGGCCTTTTCACGCTCAAAGGCAATGCCCAGATGGATGTTTCCCAGTCCGGCGGGCAACCCTTCATTTACGCAAGCGGCACCTATGAGGCAAACCGCACGGCCACGGTGCAAATCGGCGGCCTCCAGACCGACCCCGGCACCGTCGTTTACGTCGGCGCCCGCGTCGCGAGCATCAACAGCCGCATCCCCACCGGCGAGACCAGCGTCATGTCCGGCCTTTTCTACGGCGACAACACCGGCAATGCCAATTGCGACGTTTACGGCTACATCACCCAGATGAACGGCATCGTCAATTTCGCCGGCGATGGCCGCGCGACGTTTCGCATCAGAAGCAGCGCTCAGTATTATGTCGATGGCGTTCACAATGGAAATATCGCAGTCTGGTCGGGTGCCACCGCCGGCGGCAGCGGCATCATCAACGGCGCCGTCAGTGTGCTCGAAGGCGGCCAGCTCACCCCCGCCCGCAAAGGCTCCGCCGCCGACGCCCCGCTCACCATCAACGGCAACGTGGACCTGTCCGGCAACCTGAGCTTCGACATGATCACCGACACGCTCTATGACCGCCTCAACGTCACCGGCACCATGACCATCCACAGCCCCGCCTACCTCGACGACCCCGGCGAGGCGAACCTCATCGTCGGCGTCGCCGACACCTTCCCCTTCCCTCTCGTATCCGGCGCCTACGCCCTCATGACGGTCAACGCGGCCACTCCCGGCGACATCGTCCTCGTCGGCGATTTTGCCGACAGCAACGTCGCCCTCCCCGCAAGCATGTCCATTAAAACCACCTGGGATTGGGACATCGAGACGGCTTGGGACGTCGCGCTCCAGGAGAATGTTGAAACAAGACGCACTTTGAAAATCGCCTTCGAGCAAATGCCCTTCGCCAACGCCGCCGGGCTGGCGGGCAAATACCTGACCGCCGCCGGATCGGTCGATAAAGTGCATACCCGCGCGCTCACCGACACCGCGCTCTTCGACGCCTTCAGGCCGCTCTTCGACACACTCAACCACCAGCCCTCGATTCTCCTCTATCAGGAAGTGCTCGACCAGCTCACGCCCAGCGCCTACCAGGCATGGTTTCCCTCGGCGGTGGTCCGCGCCAATTCCCTCGTGCAAAACATGGAGGACCGCATGTACCAGGACGCCGCTTTCAAACGCAAAAAAGGCTCCGTGCAAATGTTCCTCGACGGCTACCGCCAGGAAGCCTCGCGCGCCGGGGACGACATCGCCGCCTACTCCAATTACGGCGTCATCGCCGCGGTCGCCGGCATCGACTGCGCCATCGGCGAAAACTTCGTCGCCGGCGGCTTCGTCGCCTGTGAAAAAACCGACTTCGACCTCGACACCGCCGGCGGCTCCTGCGACGTGGACAGCCACACCTTCGGCCTCAACGCGCGTTACAACACCGGACGCTTCCAGTTCAACCTCACCGGCTTCTACGGCGCCGACGATTATAAATCCTCCCGCTCCGTGGCGCTCACCCGGCTGGCCACGTGGGCCGATGCGGACACAAAAGGCACGCGCCTCGGCGCCGCCGCCTCGATTGCCTGCACGCTCAATTTCCCCTGGTTTGAATTCACCCCTGTCGCGGGCGCGCAATGGCTCAGTTGGAAAGCCGATGGTTTCCAGGAGCGCAACGCCAACGAAACCAACCTCAAGATATACGACCAAAACGAGACCTCGCTTCAGGGCAAATATGGTGTGCGCATTGCGCGCAGCTTCAACACCAAGGCCGGCATGTTGCGCCCGTTTTTCCACTATGCGTGGCTGCGCGAGTTTGAAGGAGGCAACCGCACGCTCAGCGCCGACCTCTTCGGCAGCCGCATCGACATCGACGCCCCCGGCGCCCATGAAAACGGCTGGCGCATGGATATCGGCGTTGACTGGAGCGCCTCGCGCAAACTCCGCGTCAACCTGCGCTACCACTCCGAGTACCGCGGCGCCGCCAAGGAAAACGTAGGCGCCCGCGGCGGCGTCACCTACTCGTTCTGATTCGCTCCCGATTTAAATCGAAGGCACCTTTTATGAAACCCGCCCTCCTGCTCCTGCTCGCCATAGTCTCGCTCCTTGGAACCGCCCTTGCCCAAACGGACACGCCCCCGCCCGCCGGCCCCGTCGTCGAGATGGAACCCTACGTCGTGAAAGGCGACCGCGTCCTGCCGCCTCCCGAACAATGGCAGTATGTCAAAGTGCCCGCGCTGGTTCTCTCACGCGGCAACCGCAACATACTCGCGCCCGGCTACGAACTGCTCTCCAACCTCAACGCCAGCCAGACCAAGGTGCTCGTCGGGGAATTGCAACTCCGCCAGTTCGCCGCGACCTACCTCTGGCCCATGCTCACGCAGACCCTGCCCCGCACTCCCGTTTACGTCGTGGCGGACATGGGCCAGCAGCGCAGCCAGCGGTTCCAACATCTCACCTTTAGCGACACATGGGAAGGCGAGCGCATCGTCGCGAACGACGTCCCTCTTGCCCCAAACAGCTTCAACAGCTCCCGCGATTTCGGAGCCAGGGGCGCCCAAACTTTCGCCGCCGAATACGGACTCGGCGAAATGGAAGATACGGATGGCGAAACCGGGATTTCAACCGACCCCGGTGACGAGCTTGCCGCGCTCGCCGAGCGGAACGCCCAACGCTACGTCGAGGATGAAACCGTCATCAAACCGCTTGGCGACGGTTATGTGGTGCTCGCGTCAAACGGCGGCCCGCTCGCCGCGCTCATCCGCGCCGGCGAACCCTTTGCCGGCGCCGCGCGCCCCAGCGAGGAACGCTTCGCCGCGACACTCAGCTACGAACTCAATCTCTACGCGCTCAACTCGCTCCCGCACAAGCCGCCCGCCTGGTTTGCGCGCGGCCTCAGCAACCTCCTCGGCAGCACGCAGGTCTCCTACAAACTCATCCAGTTTGCCCTCGTTCGCGAAAACCTCGCCGGACGCGAACTGCCCAAACTTTCCACGCTCCTCCAAAAGGACGGCGCATTCACCGAGGAGGAATCGCGCCTCGCATCCCTGTTCGTTCACTACGGCCTCTTTGGCGACAACGGCAAATACACTGCGCGTTTCATGCAGTTCGTGGACCGCCTCGGCGCGGGCGAACAGCCGGCGGACGCCATGTTCAGGGAAGTTTTCAACATGTCGGTTCGCTCGATGGAAACCAAGCTCGCCGTATACGCGCGCGACATGGCCTACTTCAAAAGCAGGGACATCAAGGGCGACATCCCCACGATGCCCGCGCCCACCTATCGCGAGGCCACGCAATCCGAAGTCGCCCGTATCAAGGGCGAGGTTTTCGTGTCGCAGGCAAACCCTGGCAAGGCGCTGGAGGAATTGCGCATCGCCTATTGGCGTGGCGAACGCGATGCGCCGATGCTGGCCATGCTCGCGACGCTTGAACTGCAAATCGGCTCCGAGCCGCGCGCCCGCAAACTCCTCAAGGCGCTGCTGGAACTGCCGGTTCCGCCGCCGCAAACCTACATCGCCGCCGCCCGCCTCCAACTCAAGGACATCACCGCCGTGAAAACCCCCGGCGCAAAGCTGACCGCCGGGGAAACCTCCTCGCTTATCGGCGCCCTCAGCGGCGCGCTCGCCGGCGGCCTCACCACCGAGGACCTCTGCAACACGCTTGCCGAAATTGTTCTTAAAAGCGACACCCGCCCCGACGCCAACCTCCTCGCATTTTTGGAGCAGGCGTCGAAACGCTTCCCCAAAAATCAAACCATCGCGGCGTCCATTAAATCCGGCATGCCCTGATTCACCCCGACTTAAATCGTTTCACATCGACTTAAGTCGATTTACGCCGCTTCCTGACTTCATCCATTCATGACACTCAAAACCACACTCACCCTGATCGCATGTCTCGTCGCGGCGGTGCCTGCCATCGCCGGACGCGCCACCTACAATCTCAATCTCGACTGGCGTCTCCACGTTGGCGACCCGGCGCGCGCGGGTGAAAAAAAATTCGACGACTCGCAATGGAAACGCGTCACCCTCCCGCGCGCGTGGAATGAGGACGACGCTTTCCGCAAAGACATCAAGGATCACTCCACCGGCATCGCCTGGTATCGGAAGCACTTCACGCTGACTGCCGCGCAGCTCAAGGACTCGAAGGTGTTCATCGAGTTCGAGGGCGCGCGGCAGGCAGCCGAGGTTTACGTGAACGGCAAACACGCCGGCCGCAGCGAAAACGGCGTCATGGCGTTCGGTTTTGATATCACAAAGCAACTGGTGTCCGGCGAAAACATCATCGCCGTGCGCACGGACAACGCGTGGGACTATCGCGAAAAAGCAACCGGTCAACGCTACCAATGGGCCGACAGAAACTTTAACGCCAACTACGGCGGCATCACCAAAAACGTCCGCCTGCATATAACGGAAAAATTATATCAAACGCTTCCACTTTATTCGAATCTGGGCACAACAGGTGTTTATATATACGCCACCGATTTTGATATTTCCAACCGCACCGCGACAATCCACGCCGAGTCCGAGGTGCGCAACGAAACCGGCAGGGCGCAACCGTTTGCATATACGCTCGAAATCCCTGCGCTCGGCCTGAAGGGCACGGCAACGGAAACAATAAAAACCGGCGAAACCGTCACTGTCAAAACCAGCGCCCGCGCCGAAAATATTGACTTCTGGAGCTGGGGCCACGGCGCGCTCTACGACGTGCATACAACACTTTCCGTTTCCGGCGCACCCGTCGATACTGTCACCACGCGCACCGGTTTTCGCAAAACCGAGTTTGGCAATGGGATGCTCAAACTCAACGACCGCGTCCTCCAGATGCACGGTTACGCGCAACGCACGTCAAACGAATGGCCCGCCATCGGCGCGAGCGTGCCCGCGTGGCTCAGTGATTACAGCAACGGCCTCATGGTCGAAAGCGGCGGCAATCTTGTCCGCTGGATGCACATCACGCCCTGGAAACAGGATGTCGAATCGTGCGACCGCGTCGGCCTCATCCAGGCGATGCCCGCCGGCGATTCCGAGAGGGATGTTTCGGACCGGCGGTGGGGGCAGCGCGTCGAAGTCATGCGCGATGCCATTATATACAATCGCAACAACCCGAGCATCCTTTTCTACGAATCCGGCAACAATGGCGTTTCGGAAGAGCACATGAAGGAAATGAAGGCGCTGCGCGACAAATATGATCCGCATGGCGGTCGCGCCTCCGGCTCCCGTGACATGCTCAACAGCCACGTCGCCGAATACGGCGGCCACATGCTTTATATAAACAAAAGCGCGCGCATACCGTTCTGGCAGATGGAATATTCGCGTGACGAGGGATTGCGCAAATATTGGGATGAATACACGCCGCCCTTCCACAAGGACGGCGATGGTCCGCTTCACAACGGCCAGAACGCCGGCGTCTACAATCGCAACCAGGACTCGCACGCCATCGAAAACGTTGTCCGCTGGTACGATTACTGGCGCGAGCGCCCCGGCACGGGACGGCGCGTGAACAGCGGCGGGGTTAATATTATTTTTTCCGATTCCAACACACATCATCGCGGCTCTGAAAACTACCGCCGCAGTGGTGAAGTCGATGCCATGCGCATCCCCAAGGATGGGTTTTACGCGCACCAAGTCATGTGGGATGCCTGGGTGGACATCGAACGACCCGCCGCGTATATCATCGGACACTGGAACTATGCGCCCGGCACGGTGAAAAACATATGCGTCGTTTCAAGCGCGGATGCGGTTGAGCTTTTCCTCAACGGCAAATCGCTCGGTCGCGGCGCGCAGACCCATCGTTTTCTATATACATTTGAAAATATCGCATGGCAGCCCGGCGAATTGCGCGCGGTTGGTTATGATTCAACCGGCAAAAAAGTTGCCGAAGCCTCAAAGCACACTGCCGGCGCGCCCGCCGCCCTTCGTTTGACAAACCTTGGCAAAAAAACCCATGCCGCGGACGGACACGATCTGGCGCTTGTCGAAGTCGAGGTGGTCGATGCCGATGGTCGCCGTTGCCCAACCGCGCTTGATTTGATTGATTTTGAACTCGAAGGCCCGGCTGAGTGGCGCGGTGGCATCGGGCATGGGCGCGAGGATAATTATATACTTTCCAAAACGCTGCCGGTTGAATGCGGCGTCAATCGCATATTCATTCGCACGACGCGCGACCCCGGCACGATCAGGCTCCATGCAAAGTCAGGCGCTCTGCGTCCGGCGGAGATTGTGCTCCAATCAGTGGAGTATCCCTCGATCAACGGACTCGCTGTGATTCCACCTGCGCCGGAAATCCCGCGCCTGGATCGGGGCGCGACCCCTTCAGGCGTATCGTACAAAGTTTCGCGCACTCCCATTGAAATTGTTTCCGCGCGCGCCGGTTCGGCGTCAGAAAACGCCGCGCAAAGCCATGACGACGACGAAACCACGTCGTGGACAAGCACCGATGATATCAAAGGCGCATGGATCGAATATACATTTGCACAACCCGCAATGCCGGATGAAATCACGCTTAGACTCACCGGCTGGCGCCAGCGCAGTTATCCGGTTCGGATAACGCTGGATGGCGTGGAGATTTGGCGCGGTGAGACGCCAAGGAGCCTCGGATATGTGACATTGGAAATAAAGTCCCCGGTCTCTGGCAGTATAGTGCGCATCGAATTGCAATCCGGTTCCGACGAGCGGGACGCCTTCGCGATGAGTGAAGTGGCCGCCAAGGAAAACGCTTCCACGGGAGCCGACAAAGTCAGAGGCAGGATGCTCAGCATAGTCGAGGCTGAATTTTATACAACTGTCAGGTAACATCACCCATTGCATAAAAGATAATCTGAACTGATGTTACGCGGGCGGCAGGATTTTGCAGTGCCTGACTTTGTGTCAGGCCGCGCACGCACAGGAGAGCACACAGATAATTCGCAGCCTGACGCAAGGTCAGGCCCTGCGTGCTCTACACTACTATCCTGAGAAGTAACTCATATTTGCGAGGATTTTATATGCGCCTGCTATGCGTCCATTTTGGAGACAACCCAATCCAAACCAATTCACCACGGAGGACACCGAGGACACGGAGTCAAAAGCATTTCTCCGTGCTCTCCGTGCCACTAACCTTGAGCATTGATTTTTTTGCATACGATTTCCCTATGACGCGACTCGCCCAAACCAACAATCCAATTGCCACAAAAAACACAAAAAGGGCGTTGTGTGTTTGTGATCATCAAC
>JAISGL010000101.1 GCA_031263125.1 Opitutaceae bacterium
GGTTTTTCTTGCGAGGCGCGTTGCGCCTTGTCCGGCGACTTGATGCCGAGCGTCAGCGACATCTGCCAATCGCCGCTTTCAGTATGCAGTCAATCGGGCGGCTCCGGTCAATCGGGCGGCTCCTCCTTGGAATTGCTCCGGTTCTGCGACATTTTAAGGATGACTGTGCACTGCGGTGCAATCGTGAAAGGTCACACTCTTTCAGACCGCGCTCTCGCCGCTGCGATCAACGGCCGTCTCACATGCGCCGCGACGAAGAGGTGTGGGTGTCGGTCAGGAGATCGGCGGTCCCAAGGGAATGTGTCGCGGGGCGCGGGGTTCTACGGTTGCGCGAGGACGCTGGCTTGCTCGGCGCGGAGGGCGCTGAGTTGCGTGGCGCGGTTGATCATCTGGTCGTCCTTGGATTGCGGATCTCCCGTGTCGAGGATGTAGAGGAAGCGTTGGTTGCCGGTGGCGGGGCGCTGGGTGCAGACGACGTGGCGTCCGTCGGGCAGCCAGGAGGGTTCGATGAAGTCGCCGCCGAGCGGGGCGCCGGAGGCGCTTTTCGGCGTGATGATGCGTGTCCTGCCCGTCGACATGTCGTAAACGGCGATGCGGAATGCGCCGCCGACCTGGGTGGTGAAGGCGATGAGGTTCGGGTTGGCGCGGCTCCAGTCAGGCTCGGCGGCGTAGTTAACCCTGGTGACGAGGCGCGCGGGGACGCCGCCGGCGGCGGGCATGATGTAGAGTTGCGGGCCGGGCTGCATGACGAAGACGATGCGCTGGCCGTCGGGCGAGAAACACGGGGATGCCTTGGCTTCGCTGGAGTTGGTGATGGGGGTGGGTTTGGCGCGTCCGTCGGGGCCGCCGATGTAGAGGTTCGTGTTTCCACCGGCGATGCCGATGACCATGGCGACGCGGGAGCCGTCGGGGCTGTAACGTCCGCTCATGTTGGTGCCGTTGTAGGCGGCGTAGTCGGTGACGAGGAGGTTGTTGACGTCGATTCGGAAGAGGGAGGGCGCCCGGTATTTGAAGTAGCTGGTGAAGAGGATGCGGCGTCCGTCGGGCGACCAGCGGGGCATGAGGATGGTGGCGCGGTTGTTGGTTATGGCGCGGGCTTCGTTGAGGAAGAGGTCGGAGACGTAGATTTCGTCCGCGCCGGTGTTGTTGCTGACGAAGGCGAGTCTGGAGGTGAAAAAACCGGGGAGGCTGGCGGTGGCTTTCACGGCGGCGTCGGCGGCGCGGTAGAGGGCGTCGAGCGCGCTGGCGCCGCTGGCGGTGATGTTGGTGATGGTGGGCGAGCCTTTTTGGGCAATGGCCACGCGGACTTGCGCGGGCGCGACAGACGTGAAGGTGAAGGTGTATTTGCCGTCCGCCGCGAGCACCGAGTAGGCGCCGTGCGCGGAGAAGGCTTTGCGGGCGTGGGCTGCGAGTTGGGCGTCGCCGGCGATGACGATGGGGATGGTGTTTTTGCCGAGCGGGTCGAGTTCGTACTTGGTGACGGGCTGGTTGTTCGTCTGCGCGGGCGCGAGCGCGGGCGTCGTGGCGGCGATGAGCGCGAGGAGAAATAATGCGAAGTTATGTTTCATGGATGTGATGTGAAAATTGGCGTTGCCTCAGCGAGGCATTGGTGCAGCCCTTTTCTATTTACCGGCGGCGCGACCTTAACAACGTCAAAACCGCCGGAATCGACAAATTTTATTCACATAATCGCACCGTCAGCCACTTGCCCGTTTTTTACCGTGACTTCCGAATCCATCAAAGAGGTTCTCAAACAAGTAAAATATCCCGGTTTCAGCCGCGACATCGTTTCGTTCGGACTGGTGAAGGCCGCCGGATTTGCCGACGGGGTCGTGAAGGTGTCGCTCGCGCTGACCACGTCGGATACGAATGTGCCGCGGCTTATCAAAACCGAGGTGGACAAATGCCTGCGCGCGCAGCCGGGCGTGAGGGACACGATCATCGAAATCGCCATCACGCCGCACAAGACTCCGGCGCCGCCGTCGTCGCTGGCGGGCGCGGGCAGAAACGCCGCGGGCGGAAATATCGCGAGCGGAAATATCGCTGGCGGAAACACAGCGGGTGGCCAGGTTCCGGCGGGCATCAGGCATTCCGTCGCCATCGCGTCGGGCAAGGGCGGCGTGGGCAAATCGACTTTTTCCGTGAACCTCGCGTGCGCGCTCGCGCGGATTCTGGAGGAGCGTGGGCGTCCGGGGCGCACGGGCTTGATGGATTGCGATATTTACGGGCCGAGCGTGCCGTTGATGATGGGCATCTCGGGACGTCCTTACGTGGAGGACGACGACATGATCATCCCGATGGAAAAATATGGCGTGAAAGTGATGAGCATGGGTTTTCTGGTGGACGACAATACGCCCGTCATCTGGCGCGGTCCCATGATCATGAAAGCCGTGCAGCAATTTGTGCAAAACGTGAAGTGGGGCGCGCCCGACGTGCTCCTGGTGGATTTGCCGCCGGGGACAGGCGACGCGCAGCTTTCGCTCGTGCAAACGCTTCCGCTCGACGGCGCGGTGCTCGTGACGACGCCGCAACTGGCGGCGACGCAGATCGCGCGCAAGGGCGGGCTTATGTTCCAAAAAGTCAACGTGCCCGTGCTCGGCGTCGTGGAAAACATGAGCTGGTTCACCGATCCGGCGGGCGTCAGGCACACGCTTTTCGGCAGCGGCGGAGGCGCGAGGACGGCGGAGGCGCTTGGCGTGCCGTTGCTCGGCCATGTGCCGATCCAGCCGGAGATTCGCGAAGGCGGCGACACCGGCGCGCCGATTGTCGTGAATGCCCCGGAGAGCGAGGCGGCGGCGACGTTTCGCGAGATTGGCAAAGCGTTGCTGGCGCGGCTGGAAACGCGGCTTGAAAAGGAGTGAGGATGTGCCGGCGATGCATTTCCATTTCCGGGGGTGATTATTCTTCCGATCCGTGCTGATTATTCAGTCGGGTTGATGCATTTTTTTTATCCAATTCTGGAGTTGGAAGAAATAAAATAGCTTTTCCGGTGTCAAAATGATGGTTAACACGCTAATATTTAATGAAATACAACTAAAATTTTCTTAAGGCACTATTTGCCACGTATTTGCAAAAAGGCGCCGAAAAAATCCATTTTTTATTTGACGAGCGTGCCAAGGAATTGCATCTTTGCATTACGTAATAATTCAAATCACCTTTCAATCCACCTTCCAAAATCATGACCGGAACAGGACAGTTATCCTTAAAAAAACAAGCGGCGCACGCACTTGCGAAATGCGGGGCCGGTTGCGCCGGGCCACTGATACCAACACTTCCCAATAACTGCGAATTGCCCATGGCTGCCGCCGCAAATTGCACACACTGATCTTATGGATATGAATACTCTGGAGCAGGTCGTCGTTTATGCGACAGGACGCAAGGCGTCAGACGTGCATATCGCTTTGGACGAGGTCATTTCCTTGCGCTTGGATGGCGAGATCACGCCGTGCCCGGGTCTTCTCATTGGGAAAGCATTTTTTGAGGATGTTAACAAGCGCCTGACTCCGGTGCAGTTGAAGAATTTTCAAAACGAGTCGCGGGCCGCCGACTTTGCGGTGAACTGCGCCGGCTGGGACATGCGCTGCCATATGTACAAGGCCAACGCCAAGCCGGTGATCGCCATCCGTTTCATGCGCGGAAGAATCCCGGAGATGGACGACATCATGCTGCCGTCCGCTTTCCAGAAGGTCATCAAAGAGGGCCGCCCCACGGGTCTTATTTTGGTGACGGGTTACACGGGTTCGGGAAAATCGACGACGCTGGCCGCGTGCATCGATTGGATAAATCATAATAATTCGCTGAACATCGTCACACTCGAGCACCCTGTCGAATATCGCTACAAGCAAGCCAGGAGCCTGATTCGCCAGCGCGAAGTGGGGCGCGATGTTTTGTCATTCGGGCACGGCATGGTTGATGCGATGCGCGAAGACCCGGACGTGATTCTCATCGGTGAGTTGCGCGACGCGGAGACAGTGAAGGCCGCTGTGTCGGCGGCTGAGACGGGGCACCTTGTATTCGGCACCCTGCACACCCGCACCGCCGGCAGCACGATCAGCCGCATCCTGGACGTCGTGCCCGCGGATGAGCGCGATCAAATCCGCACGATGGTTGCGTCGTCGCTTCTGGCCGTCATCGGGCAGCGGCTGATTGCGCGCGCCGGCGGCGGACGCATCGCGGCTTTTGAATTGCTGCTCAACTGCCCCGCGATAGCGGGCGCCATCCGTGAAAACAAACCCGGCCAGATCGCCAACGAAATCGCGGTCAAGAAAGACATGGGGATGATCGACTTCGACACATGCTTGGTTGACTATGTGCGCAAAAAGCTCATATCACCGGAAACAGCAATGGAATCCTCCGACCGTCCCGATGAAATCCGCAAGCGCCTGGGCATAAGCACGCGCGTGAGTCCGCTGATGGGCGGCGGCTCGCACGGCATGGGCGGACAGTCAGCAAATTCAACGTCTTCCCTCGGCTCCATGAAACCTTTTCATACACCCACTCATGCATAATTCCCTGTCAAAACACTTATCAAAACACATTGGTCCGGCGCTCCGGCTTGCCGCATTATTAATCATGACGCTTGGCGCAGGCATGATGGCATCCGCGCAGGCACAGCCGCGGGAAGCGCCCGCCCCGCTTGAGCCTGAGGAGATTTTGTTGAAGACGATTCCCTTTTTCAGCCAGGATGAGCAACCCATCGGAAAAGTATTCCAGTCGCTCGGCCGTTCATACGGCATCAGTATTATTTGTGACAAGGACGTGACGGGGGATATCTATGTTGAATTTCACAATATCACGCTGCGAGGCATCCTTGATGCGCTGTGCGCCTCGGAAGGTTATTTCTGGCAGCTGGAGGAGGCGGGCTACATCACGGTGCGCCGTTTCAAGACGATCATTTATCAAATCGAGTACCCGCAGCTTGAGCGCAAGGGGACATCCAAGGCTACCATCAACCTGGGCCAGACCAACTACAGTGCCTCGCAAGGTGGCAGCGGCGGCGGCGGCAGTGGCGGTGGCGGCAACAGCGGTGGCGGTGGCGGCGGCAGCGGCAGCGGCACCCAGGATGAGGCCAGCGTCACGGTCGAACAGAGCAACATCAACCAATTCTGGAAAACCATCGAAAACGAAATCAAGGAATTGAAGCAAAAGGATGAACGCATCATATTCGATCAATTCTCCGGCACCATTGTGGCCACGGCTTCACGGCATACGCATGATTATCTTCAGGGATTTCTCGACACGGTCAACGCGCGCATCGGCCAGCAAGTGGAGATTGTTGGCAAGCTCATCGAGGTCCAGCTCAGCGATGCCAACAAGCTGGGCATTGACTGGGGTCTTGTGGGCGCGAAGATCGGCCAGTTCAGCCTCAGCGTGGCCTCGGCGACCAATATGACAAAAGACAAACTGGGCGGCGCCGAATACGCCTCCACGGTCGCGGGCACCATCAGTGGCGGGAAAATAGCGAGCGTGTTTGACGCGCTTTCCGAGCAGGGCACTTTAAACACGGTGACGGCGCCAAGGCTGATCACGCTCAACAACCAGACGGCTTATATAAAAGACACGGAGGACAGGCCCTATTTTCAATTGCGCCAGTCCAGCTCCAATACAGTCGCGGGCAGCGGCGGCATGAACACTTATCAAAG
>JAISGL010000115.1 GCA_031263125.1 Opitutaceae bacterium
ATTTCAGCATAATACGTCTTCACCCACAGTTATCGGTTATGGCAGACAACTTCGCTTTGCTCGTGAACATATTGAGTCCCTTGGATGCCGTTGGGTGCCGTTCACGATGACACTGCCCAACCCATCATTTTGAATTGTACCCGGAGAGGGGGGCACCAACCCTTTGGCGTCTGTCTACCCTTTGGCGTTTGGACTTTCGGTGTTTGGCCCTTTGGCGTTTGGACTTTTGGCGTTTGTGATTTCCGCCGCGGGCGGCCCGCGCCTCGTGGCCCGGTAGAGCACGCCCAGAAACACAATCCACACCGGCAGCATCACGACCGATTTCCACATGTCCGCCCACACGGCCATGACAAACAGGATGAAGGCCACGAAGCCGATGCATGTCCAGTTCGTGACCGGCCACCCCCACGAGGGGAAACGCGCCTTGTGGCCTTCGCGATTTTTGGCGCGGCGAAACATCAGGTGCGTGAAACTGATCAGCGACCAGTTGATGACGAGCGTGGCCACCACCAGCGCGAAGAGAAACGCCATCGCGTTGCCCGGGTTGAAATAATTGATGAACACGCCGGCGCCGGTGCCGCAGGCGGAGGCGATGAGCGCGTTCACGGGGACGCCGCGGCGGTCGGTTTTCCTGAAAAACGCGGGCGCGTTTCCCTTTTCCGCCATGCCATAGAGCATGCGGCTGTTGCAATACACGCCGCTGTTGTAGACGGAGAGCGCGGCGGTGAGGATGATGAAGTTGAGTATGCCCGCGGCGCCCGGCACGCGCATTTGTTTCAGGATGAGCACGAAGGGGCTTGCGCCGTATTTGTCGCCGAGGCTGGAGTCGCTGACGGCGTTGATCGCCTTCACCATCTCGGGCCAGGGCTGGAGCATGATCATGATGGTGAGCGCGCCGATGTAGAAAATGAGGATGCGGAAAAACACCTGGTTGACCGCCTTGGGGATGATTTTTTCCGGCTCCGCGGTTTCCGCCGCGCTCACGCCGACGAGTTCGAGTCCACCGAAGGAAAACATGATCAGCACGAGCGCGTGCGAGAAATTGCGAAACGTCGCGAGGCCCGTGTCGCCTTTCGCGAAAAAGCCGCCGTGCTCCCAGAGATTGGAGACGCCGGCGCGCGGTCCGGCATGGCCGCCGATGAGCAGATACGCGCCGAAGACGATCAGCCCGATCACCGCCAGCACCTTGATGATGGCGAACCAGAACTCCGCCTCGCCGAAAAATTTCACGTTGGCGAGATTGATGGCGTTGATGAGCACGAAAAACACCAGCACCGGAATCCACTGCGGCATGTCCGGCAGCCACCAGTGGATGTATTTCGACACCGCCGTAAGCTCGGCCATGCCCACGAAGACGTAGAGCACCCAGTAGTTCCAGCCGGACATGAAGCCGGCGAATTTGCTCCAGTATTTGTACGCGAAGTGCGTGAACGATCCCGCCACCGGCTCCTCGACGACCATCTCGCCGAGCTGCCGCATGATGAAAAACTCAATGATGCCGCCGATCACGTAACCGAGGATCATCGCCGGCCCCGCGAGTTGTATGACGCCCGCCGAGCCGAGAAACAGGCCGGTGCCGATGGCGCCGCCAAGCGCGATGAGCTGGATGTGCCGGTTTTTCAACCCGCGTTTGAGCAAACCCGTTTGCGCGGGCCGGGTTTGCGGTGGCTGGGTTTGCGGCGACTGGGTAACGTGCGTGGCGCTTTGATCCATATGTGTTTTCCGGACGGTGAGACGGTAAGACGGTAAGACGGTAAGACGGTGAAACGGTGAGACGGCGAAACGGCGAGACGATAATGATTGGAATGTGGCGCGGACAACCCTGCCCGCGCCGTTTCGGATTTGCAAGCGGCCGCCCCGCCCCGCCATGCTTTGCGCGTTCCTTTTCGAGCCAGAGCCAGACAATGCCTCCTTACAAACTTTCCATTATCATCCCCTGCTACAACGAGCGCGCCACCATCCGCGCGCTCGTCGATGCCGTGCGCAACTGCGGCGTGGAATCGCCCGAGATCATCGTCGTTGACGACGGCTCGACCGACGGCACGCGCGACGTGCTCGCCGGGGAAATCGCGCCGCTCGTCGCGAAAATCATCCTCCACGAAAAAAACCAGGGCAAAGGCGCCGCGCTGCGCACCGGTTTCGCGCACGCCACCGGCGATTACGCAATCGTGCAGGACGCCGACCTCGAATACGACCCGCGCGAACTGCCGCGCCTCATGCAGCCGCTCACCGAGGGCAAGGCGGACGTTGTTTTCGGCTCGCGTTTCATGGGCGGCGCGCCGCACCGCGTGCTCTATTACTGGCACAGCCTCGGCAACCGTTTTCTCACGACGCTCTCGAACATGTTCACCAACCTGAATCTCACGGACATGGAATGCTGTTACAAAATGTTCCGCCGCGAAGTGATCCAGGGAATCACGCTGGAGGAAAACCGCTTCGGCTTTGAGCCGGAGATCACGGCCAAGGTCGCGCGCCGGCACCTGCGCATCTACGAAGTCGGCGTGTCGTATTCGGGCCGCACCTACGCGGAGGGCAAAAAAATCGGCTGGCGCGACGGTTTCCGCGCCATCTACGCGATCCTGAAATACAACATCTGGCGCCGGCGCGGGTAGGATGCGGGGCGGCTGATGTTGCGCGGCGCGCACGTAGCGCAGGCTGCCAAGCCTGCTGACGGGGCAAAGCTCCGCCCGGTTCGGAAAAAACGAACATCCGGCGGCGTGCGGCAGACAAAGCAGGCTTGGCAGCCTGCGCCACGTTACGACGACTGGCGCGGTTACCTTTGGGAACGCCGACTTAAATCGATTTAAATCGGATTAAATCGGGTGAAGCGCCAGAGAGATTCAAAAGGCGCTGCCGCGTAATATCACTGCTGATGTTACGCAACCCGCAACCGGCAGATTCGCGCAACCGGCGGATTCGCGGCCTGACACAAGGTCAGGCCCTACGCGATGCGAGGCTCTGCGCGATGCGAGGTCTTACGTGTTGCGTAACGTCAGCAGGTAATTTTGCACGTAGTCGCGTATGCCGTCCTCGAGCGTGGTGAATGGTTTCGTGTAACCGGCGGCGCGCATTTTGGTCATGTTTGCCTGCGTGAAATACTGATATTTTCCGCGCAACACATCGGGCATCGGGATGAAGCGGATGTTGGGCGTGCGGCCCATCGCGGCGAAGAGCGCTCTGGCGAGATCGAGCCACGTGCGCGCGATGCCGGTGCCGCAGTTGAACAGGCCGCCGCCGTCGCGGTGTTCGGCAAAGTGCAGCGTCATGTCCACGACATCCTTCACGTAAATGAAATCGCGTTTCTGCTCGCCATCGCGGTAATCGGGACGGTCCGATGCGAACAGCTCGATGTTTCCGTGTTCGAGAATGCGGGCATGGGATTTGTTCACGAGCGAACGCATGTCGCCTTTGTGATCCTCATAAGGGCCGTAGACATTGAAATATTTCAGGCCGACGATGCGGTCAAAAAGCCCGTGACGCAGCGCCCATTGATCGAACATGTGCTTCGAATAACCATACATGTTGAGCGGGCGGAGCGTGTCGAGTTTCGCGGTGTCGTCGTCATAACCTTGCGAGCCGTCGCCGTAGGTGGCGGCGCTCGACGCGTAGACAAAACGCGCGCCGTGGCCGAGCGTCCACTCGCAGAGGCGGCGCGTGTAGCGGTAATTGTTTCTGAGGAGAAAACCGGCGTTGCTCTCGGTGGTGGCGCTGCACGCGCCGAGGTGGATCACGGCGTCGGGCGCGGCCATGCGTCCGTCTTCGCAACGCGCGAGAAAATCGTCCGGCGCAAGCAGGTCCTCGTAGGCGAGGCCGCGCAGGTTTTTCCATTTCTCATCGGTGCCGAGACTGTCGACCAGGATCAGGTCGGTGCATCCGCGGGCGTTGAGTTCGCGGACGATGTTGGCTCCGATGAAACCGGACGCGCCGGTGACGATGATGGGCGATTTCATAAACATTCCTCTTTTTTGGCGGCTGCATCGGCGGCTTTCACGTTGATTTTTCCACGGGCGCCGTAGACTTCGAGCACGCGTTCAATCGTGCCGGTGGTGGAGCGGCCCCCGACCATGTCGGCGAGGACGACCTTGCCGCCGCTGGCCTCGACGACTTCGCGCCCGCTCACGTAGTGCGCCCAATCGCGGCTTTTCACCAGGATGTGCGGGAGAATTTTCGCGATGATGTCCCGCGGTTCGTCCTCGTCGAAAAACACGACGCAGTCGACGGCGCGGAGCGAACCGAGCACGTAGGCGCGGTCCTCTTCGGAATTGATGGGGCGGTTCGGCCCTTTGTTGCGGCGCACGGAAGCATCGCTGTTGAGGCCGACGCAGAGCGCGTCGCCGAGCGAACGGGCGAAGCTCATGTAAGTGACGTGGCCGCGGTGGAGGATGTCGAAGCAGCCGTTGGTGAAGACGAGTTTTTTGCCCTCGGCGTGGAGGCGGTCGCGTTCCGCGCGAGCTTCGGCGACAGTGAGGATTTTCGGTTCAAAGGTGGCGTTCATGTGACTGGAAGAAGGGAAGAAGTGTTGTATTCAATTATTTGATACGGAGGAGTGCGAGCAATGCGTTGAGTTGCGAATAATCGGGAACGACAAGATGCGCGCCCGCGCGTATGACACGCGTGCGCTTTTCGGGCTGCAAACCAAAACGCCGCACCTCGTTGCTCGCGACGCCGACCGTCAGCCCGCCGCGTTTGCGCGTTTCGCGGATTTCCACCGGACCGTCGCCGAAGGTCACGATGTGCGCGGCGTTCGCCGGGCCGATTTCGCCGAGGATGCGCTCGAGCACCATGCGTTTCGCGTCGTGCGCCATGTCCTGGCTGGCGCCGTAAATGCGGCCCTCGAAGAGTTCCGCGTAACCGAGCGCCCGCGCCTCAAGAACCACGTCCTGCCCGTCCGTGCCGCTGGCGAGGAAAAGTTTCACGCCGGCGGCGTGGAGCCGCCTGAGAAGCGGCACGGCGTTTTTCAAGGTGAAATCCCCGGTGTCGAGTTCGCCGCGCGCGAGTTGCTGTTTGCGCGTTTCGACGAGCTTCATGAGAGCGTCGTTGTAAATGCGTTTGTAACCGGCGGCGTCGGAAATTTCGCTCTCGGGCACGAAGCCCGCCTCGCGCACCATTTGCGCCAGTCCGTGCATTTGCCGGAGCGTCTGGATGCCGGTGGTTTTGTTGATGAACTCGCGCGCCTGCCGCACGACGCGCTCGTAGGCGGCCTTGCCGGCGCTGTCGAATTCCGGGCCGAGAATCGCGCGCACCATCATCGGCTCCATGACGTGCTCCCATCCCTGGCGGAGAGTCGAGAGGGTGCCGTCGTGATCGAAGATGGCGTGACGGATGTCGAATTTTTCCGGAAGCGGTTCGCACATTTCGATAAAGGTGCCGGGCTGATAAACGGCCTGGCGCGGATCGTCGGCGAGTTCGGATTGATAAATGTAATCCGCGTTTTCGCCCAAGGCCCAAATTTCACCGGGCGTGGCGGTGCCGGTTTGCTGGAGTTTTTGCACGGTCACGCCGGCGGTGAAATTGCCAAACGTCGCGGCCTCGGGCGGCGTCGCGCCGACGGCGAGGCACGCGGCAATGCCTGCCATCATGCTGTCGCCCGCGCCGACGGTGTCGGTTTTTTTGATGATGTGCAGGCCGGGGATTTCGTGCGCGCCGGCCGCGTCGATGACGAGGCAGCCGTTGCCGCCGCGCGTGACAAACACGGGGAGCCTGCTGTCCGCGTAAATCCGCGCGGCGGCCTCGAGCGCGGCGGCGCGCGGGATCGGTTCGCGCGGGCCGTAAGCGCGTCCGCAAAGGCGCGTGGCCTCGTGGTCGTTGAGTTTGCGAATGGCCGACGGGTAGGCTTCGCGCAGGCGGCGGCAATCGGCGATGGCGGTGACGTTGAGGTGCTTTTTGAGGAGCGCCTCAAGGCCGGACTGAAACTCCGGCGAGTGCAGCCCTTTTTCGAACTGCTGGTTGATGATGAGCGTGTCGAGGCCCGGCAGCGCGGCGTCGAGCCTGCCGAGCAGCGCGCGCACGGTTTCGGCGGACACTTCGTTGAACACGCCGAAGTCGCAGCGGTGCGACTCCTCGCGGTTGACGATGGGTTTCAGGTAGGAATGCGTCTGCCAGTTTTCCCCCTGGCAAATGACGCCGTCCGTGTTGACGCCGAGCGCGGCGAGCTGGCGCATCATCCCGTCGCCGATCAAGTCGGGGCCGATCACGGCAAACGCGCTGAGCGAACGCACGCCCATCGCGTGAAGATTCGCGGTGACATTGCCCGCGCCGCCGAGCGCGTGACGCTGCCCGCGCACGGGATGCGTGGCGATGCCGGTCTCGAGCGACGGCTCGGACGCGGACATGTCGATGATGTAATAGCTGTCGATGCAGAAATCCCCGACGACGCCGACGCGTGCGCCGCCGACGGCGGCGACAAGCTCCCTGAGGCGCGCGGGTTTCATGAACACGGGGACAAAAGAGGGTGCGGATTTTTCGCAAGTCATGGCACGGTCATGCGCCGGGGCGCAGCGGGACTCGAACATATTGTTTTGCTTTTGGCAAAAAGCTGTAATGACAATCAAGGACCATGTGCGCGCTTCACAAACACGAAACGATCTTTCAACACCTGCAACAGGCGATCAAACGCGGCTCTTTCAAACAAGGCGGGAAACTGCCGAGCGAAATCGCGCTGGCGCGAAAATTCGGCGTCTCGCGTCCCACCGTGGCGCAGGCCCTGCGCGAACTGCAACGGCTGGAACTGGTCGAACGGCATCCGGGTTCCGGCTCGTTCGTGAAAAGAACACCGCTCTCGACGGGCACGCTCGGATTGCTCGCCGAGGGCCTCGGACGCACCGAGGTGATGGAGCCGATCTCGGCGGAAATCGCCCGCGCCGCGCGACTGACCGGCTGGGACGTGTTGATCGGGACGGCCATCGCGGACCGTCCGCCCGACATCATCGCGCGCGAGTGGTCCGGGCGCGGCGTGGCCGGTGTTTTTTTTGCGCCGCTCGAGCATCATCCCGTGCGCACGGGAGTGAACCGCGCCCTCGTCGAACGCCTGCGCCACCAAGGGCTGGCGGTTGTGCTGCTCGACCGCGACGTGGAGGAATTTCCCGCGCGCAGCGATTGCGACCTGGTGGCGATGGACGATTTTTTCGCCGGATTCGACCTGGCCGCGCACATCCTCGACACCGGCGCGAAACGCCTCGTGCTCCTCGCGCGCCCCGAATATCCGGCGACGACAAACCTGCGCCTCTCGGGCGCGCGCGCGGCGGTTGAGCGCGTGGAAAACGCGAGAATCGATTTTGTGGTGGCCCATCCCGAGGACGAAACGAGGATGCGCAAAATGCTCGCGAAGACAAAACCCGACGCGGTGATTTGCTCGAATGACGCAACAGCCGCCGCTCTCCTGCAAACCTGCGCCCGCCTCGGTCCCGCGGTGGTGTCACGCAAAATGAAGTTCGCCGGATTCGACGACGTGCGTTACGCGAGCCTGCTCACCCCGCCACTCACGACCATGCGCCAGCCCTGCGAAGCGCTCGGCATTGCCGCCGTGGAAACCATGCTGGGCCGCCTGCGCCAGCCCCAAATGCCCGCCCGCCGCGTGTTGTTGCGCGCCGACTTGGTTGCAAGGGCGTCAACCCTGGCGTAATTGTAATGACAGCCTCGCTTGTGCGGG
>JAISGL010000130.1 GCA_031263125.1 Opitutaceae bacterium
CCTGGGAGCGCGGGCATCTTTGCCCGCGACGCGTTTTCGATATGTCGAAAGACATCAAGCGGGCGCACGGTGTTTCGCGGGCAGAGATGCCCGCGCTCCCAGGGACGGCATTCGCGCGGTATTCGATTCAGATTCATTCAATCGCGGGGTTTGGGTTTGCTTGATGCTTGATGGAGGATGGAGGAAGAACGCGCCTGCGCCTTTTGCCCCCCTTTGGGCGCGGACGCGGGACGCGTAACATCAGCGGGTAAAATAATCCCCAAAATGGCCGCGCCGCCACATATCGTTACCTTGGCGGCACGCGGTGGCTGGCGCACGCGAACTAATCGGTTGAATCACGCGAATCCGTGCGGACAATGGCACGCTTTCCGATACGCTTCCTGACACGCGTCCCGATGCGTTTCCCGACGCGCTTCCACGCCATTAATTTTCCACGCCATTATTTTTCCACCGATTTTTGCCATGACAGAAAACACCACCGGCTCCGCCAATTCCGCCACCGCCACCGCTGCCGCTGCAAACTCCGCAGCCGCCGCCGCCCACTCCGCCGCCGCCTCCTCCTTCACCGCCGCTGCCGCTCGCTCCGCCGTCGCTGGCTCCGCCGCCGCCCTCATCCCCGCCGCCAAACTCCACCATGCGATCAACCTCCGCCTCTCGCTCCTCGGCTGCCCGCCTGTCGATGCGGACGACGTTGCCATGACCGATATCGCCGCGCCCATCATCGCGCGCTTCCGCGAGACAACCCGTCAGGTCATCGACCCGCTCTGCCCCGTCGACCACCGCATCCAGACATGGCTCGAATCCTATCTCTCCGACGTCGGCGGCGTGCCGCGCCTGCCCGTGCGCACGTTCGTGCTTGACCAGCCCGGCATCGCGCGCGCCCTCTCGCTGCCCGCCGACGGCGACGAGTTCACGTCCTCGCTCGTCAAGAGCTACCGCGTGCGCCAGGGCGTCCTCCACAATCCCGCCAACGACCGCCGCACCACGCAGGGCGTCTTCCACGTCGCCGAGGGCGGCCTGCCCATCCCCGACGACAAACTCGCCGTGCCGAAACACGTTTTCGGAAAAATGCTCGCCCTCGCGCTCCAGCCTCCGGGCGAGTTGATGCGCCTGCCCTTCACCGCGAACCGCGTGCGCGAGGCCGGGTGTTTCGTCTCGCTCCACCTGCGCCCGCTCGTGTGCCCCGAAGTCCCCGGTTTCATCGGTGAAAAACGCATGGAGATGCGCTTCTTCGCCCCCGGTTCGCTCGTCAGCAACCTCGATTTTGTCGAGGGCATTTTCGGCAACGCCGGCGATCCCTATCTCCCCGAAAACGACGCCGGCCTCGACGTCGACCACTGGATCGGCCACACCGGTTGCGTCATCCTCGCGCCGCACCTCACGCGGATTCCAAAACACCTCGCCGGCCTCCCTCACCACGACCTCGCCACCGAACGCCAGCGCCGCGACGGCATGTGCTGGCGCGACGAAAAGGAACTCTACAACAACGGCGCCGCCTTCAAGCTCACCGCCCGCGACCACAAGGGCGTGGTGGTCACCATCATCGCCGACAACTACTACGGCTACTGCAAGAAGGAGGTCAAAACGCAGATCAGTTTTTCCTCGAACCTCCACGGCCTCACCGAGGAGGAACACGCCGGCGGCGCGCTCGTTTTCCCGAGCTACGATCTCGGCGACGAATTCTCCGACTGCCCCGACACGCACGCGCAGGAAGTCGCCGATGTCATCGGGAAATTCCCCGGACGCTTCGCGCTCCAACCCGAGGGCCACGCGCTCGATCTCCAGCACCCGGAGATCATACTCGTGCCCGAGGTCTCGACCTTCGACCTCCGCGCCGGCGCCATCACGTGGATCGCCGCCGGTGGAAAACTCAGCGCCATCAAACTCCTCGCCGGCAAAATCTACGTCCGCCCCGGCGGCTACCGCGTGCAAATGGAACAAATCACCGGCACCGGCGAACGTTCCGCGTGGCGGCTCGTGGGCACCGTCGCCGAAGGTCTGCTCTGCCACAAACCGTCCACCGTCTCCGGCGGCGGCAAATCCGAAATCTCGAAATCCATTTCCTACGCGATCATTCCCGGACACGTTTTTGTGGCCGACTTCGACCGCGATTTCGACCAGGTCGCCCTGCTCCTCAAGCACGACTACTCGCAACGCTTCGCCGACCCCGCGCGCCGCGGCAAGGACACCCGCGCCATCCTCAGCCCGCACCGCTCGCTCGGCTCCGTCATCAAACTCCTCACGCCCTCGCGCCGCGATTACGCCGCGGACTACAACACATGGCTCCGCTCGATTCCGCAGCACATCAAGCAGCTCATCTTCGTGCTCAAGCGCCACTACAAACCCGGATGGGGCGACAGATGGCTCAGCCACTTTTCCGTTGACACCATCAACGGCCTCCCCGGATACGAACTCAAAATCGACGGACGCAAAATCGTGACCAACAACCTCCGCGTCGGCTTCGAGGACGACGGCTCGTGGCGCGTCTTCAGCCTCCGCAACGATTTCCACCCCGTCGCGAAAGTGCAGATGGAGGACGACATCACCGCCTCCGTCGTCGCGCCCGCTTCCGCCATCGCCGGCCTCCCCGCGCAATGCGCCGGCGCGACCTCCGTGAAGTTTGTCCAAAACTGCGAGGCGCTCCTCTTCCAGCGCCCCGACGACGCCATCCACCGCGGCTATGACCGCCAGGCCGAGGCCGACATCGCCACGCCCGGCTCCTTCCTCTCCAACTACGAACCCCTCATGCGCTCCGACGCGAAGGAGCTGCTGGAGGAAGCCATCGGATTCCGCTCCTACACGAAACCCATGCGCGACATCATCCGCGCCGCCGCCGCGTCGGACACGCCCGCGTATTTTGTCTCCTCCGCGCACCCGCGCATCGTCGGCGGCAAACCCTCGAAAAATCCGCGCTACCTGCAAGTGCGCCCCGACATCTCGCACCCGCTCGACACCGCGCTCGCCGACCTCACCGCGCGCCTGCACCGCAAACTCCCCGCCGGCGCGCCGCTCCCCGTGCCCGTCGGCCTCCTCGTCCCCGGACGCCGCAACAATCCCCCCGAAGGCAAAATCCGCCCGCTCGCCGTTTTTAATCCCATCCACTACATGGAGCTGCCCGAGCTTTTCATGGAGTTCATCAGCTCCATGACCGGCAAATCGCCCTCGACGACCGGCGCCGGTTCCGAAGGCGCGCTCACCAAAGGCCCCTTCAACGCGCTGCGCCCCATCGTCGACCTCAACGCCTCGCTCATCTCGCTCATCCTCACCGGCCACGACGTGTTTCTCTCCGCCGCCGGCTGCGTCGGCCCGAAAGTGCGCGTCGACCACGACATCTCGATGCTCGTGCCCGAAGTCTTCTCGCGCATGTCGCCCGCCGAGCGCGACGCCCGCGCGCTCATCGCCGAAGGCTGCCTCGAAAGATGCGCGGACACAAAACACAACGGCCACCCCGTGCTCTCCAGCCGCCTCGGCTACCGCATCACGACGCGCTTCGTGCGCATCTACTTCGGACGCGTCTTCAACCACCCGCACTCCGTCTTCACCGACGAAATGCTGCGCCCCGAGTTGCAGGACATGGACATCTTTGCCGACGGCATGGACAACATCTGCGTGACGCACAAACGCGTCGCCGACAGTTATTTTGCGGATGGCGGCATCGACCTCGCCGTCCCGCCGCTCAAGGCGCTTCTGCACATCATGGCGCGCGGCCACCATGAAGGCAAAGGTCTCGACGCCCCCGAAATCCGCGCGCTCTTCACGAAGGAAAACATGCTCGCGAGCGACTGGTATGCGCAACGCCTCGCGACCAAGCAGCGCTGCGAAGTCGCCCTCTGGAAACGCCACGTGCAATACTTGGAAGCGTATCTGGAGCGCCCGAATTCCAAGGACCTGATCGAAAAGCACGACATCGAAGGTCTGCTTGCGCACGCGTTGAAGCGGCTGGACCACGTCTATTCCCCCGCCTACCTCGAAAGCATCAGGCACACGACAGGCGTGCAAAAA
>JAISGL010000202.1 GCA_031263125.1 Opitutaceae bacterium
AGGGAAACAATCAGCGCGGCGGCGAGCGGGAACAGGTTGCGCGGCGCGAGGAGTGTGAGCGGATTGAAGCCGCCGGCGCGTTTGGCGGCGAGGGCGTCGTGGGCGCGGGCGCTCCAATCGGGCGGGAGCGGCGAGCCGGAGCGGTAGAGCGAGCGTTCGCTGTCGCTCCAGAGGGCGGCCCACGCGGCGCCGGCCCGCGAGTCGCGCGTGTTCAGGAAGAGCGACGCGGAGGGCACGACTTGCGGGATTTTCCAGAGGATGGCGGTGTCGTGCTGCCACGCTTGCAGCAGCGTTGCGACGCGGGCGTGTTCGGACGCCGGTGTTTCGTCGAGTTGCGCAAGGGTTTTCTGGATGCGGGCGCGGGCTTCGCGTTGCGGGCGGTTCGGGTCGGTGCGGCGCGCGCGGAAAAACGCGAGGACGAGCCAGAGGAGCAGAGGCCAGAGGGCACAGGCCAGAAGGCAGGGGATGAGGGTCGGGTGCGGGAGCGGGAGCGGCGCGGGCGCGGCATCGGGGAGCGGGTCGCCGGGGATGCCGGCGGGCTGCTTCGGCGCGCCGGCGAGCGCGGGCGCGGCGGACGCCGGCGACGCGGTTTGCGTACCCGTGAAAATGGGCGCGGCGGCGTTGGCGGCGGGCGCGACGTTGACCGTGGTGGCGGGGGCGGTGATGGTGACGTAACGGCCTTGCGCGGGGTCGAAATAACTCCACACGACAGGGCCGAGCGTGTAGGGGCCGGGTTTGGTGGGGACGAGCACGACGTCCTCGGAGAGCGTGACTTCGTAGAGGGCGTTTTCGCCTTGGGGCGTGCGTTTCACCTGCGGCTGGATGGCGTGGAAATCCTTCGACACGGAACGCGCGGGGAGCGACTGGATGTCGGGCCAGTTGCCGCGGCCCGAAAGCGTGAGGGTCCATGTGATCGGTTCGCCCACGGCGGCGTTGTCGGGGACGACTTTTGATTCGAGTTTGAATTGTCCGACGGCGCCGGCGAAATTTTGGGGCGCGCCCGCGGGGAGCGGTTTGACGGTGATTTTGGGCTGGTCGCTGGTGATGGCGAATTGCTCCTGTTGCGGGAAGCCGAACATGGCGTCGCGTCCGGTGACGAGCACGACGACCTGTCTGGCGGGGTTCAGCGTGATGTCGCCGGGGGCGCGGGCGATGGCGCGCGTGTTGTAGGTGACGTTGACCCAGGGTTCGCCGTTTTTGAGTTCGTCGGTGACCTGGTATTTCGGCCATGGTTCGGGGTTGAGCGGGAGCGAATCCCACTCGGGGTTTTCGCTGTCGAGCGAGCTGAGAAAACGTTTCAGCGCGGTGATGCGGTACGTGAGCGGAAACACTTCGCCGGCCCACACGGACAGGGGCGCGATGATTTTGGAGCCGACAACCTGGTCGAGCGTGAGCTGGCCGCCTTGCACGGTGGCGGCGCCGACGTCGAAGCTCACGGAGGCCACGGTGACTTCGCCTTTGTCGGTGTTGATTTTGAAGGCGGGAATCGTGATGCGCTGGTCGGTGACGGGGCGCGCGTTGATGCCGAAGGAGAGGGTTTGCGTGGCGCGGCCGTTGATGTTGCTGAAATTCTGGGAGCGGCTGCCGTTGGGCTGAAGTTCGAGTCCGGGCACGGGGGGGAGCGCGGCGTTGCCCTGCGGCTGGCAGTTTTCAAACACGAGCTGGAGCTGGCTGACCTGGCCTTTTGCGAGGCTGCCGCCGGCGGGGTCCCAGCGGATGGTCTGGGAAAGGGCTGAAGGGCTGAAGAGCTGAAGGGCTGAAAGGAACAGCGCAGCGAATATCGTGAGAGTTGTGGTGCGTCGCGTCATCGTGTGTCTGGAAAAGTTCATCTTGGTTGCCATCTTGGTTACCAGTCCCTGCCTTTTGGTTTTTGTGCGCCGGCGGGGATTTGGGTTGTGCCGGATTCGGCGGCTTGCATGCGTTGGAAGAGGACGGCGGGGGCGTCCTTGTTGCGCACTTGGTCGAGTTGTTGCAGGGGCATGATCATGCGCGAATCAACAGGCTTTTGTTCCTTGCCGTCGGAGCCGCCGACTTGCTGCATGTCCGCGGTCTGCGCGGGTTGAGGTTCGGGTGGTTGTTGCTGCTGCTGTTGTTGTTGCTGCTGTTGGTCCTGGGATTGCTGATCGGCGTTTTGTTGGGAGGCGTCAGTGTTTTTGTCGTCGTCTTTTTTCTGCATGTCTCCGAAGGCGGATTGCTGCTGCGGCTTCGCGGGTTGTTCGCGCGTGTTGTCGCCGGACTGGCCGTCCTGCTTGTCCTGCTGGTTTTGCTGTTGATCGGCGTTTTGTTGCTGGCCGGCGTTTTGTTGATCGTTGCCGGACTGGTCTTGGCGGTCGTTTTGCTGCTGGTTGTCCTGACCGGACTGGCCGTCTTGCTGCTGCTGTTGGTTTTGTTTGTCCTGCTGGTTTTGTTGCGGGTCGTTTTTGTCGCCGGATTGGTTTTGTTGCTGGTTGTTTTGCTGGTTCTGCTGCTGCTGGTTGTCCTTTTGCTGGTCGTCTTTTTTGTCTTTGTCCTGCTGCTGTTGTTGCTGCTGGTTCTGTTTTTGCTCTTCGGGTTTTTCGAGAAATTTTTCGAGGCGGGATTGCAGGTCGTCCCAATCGGCGGCTTTGGGGTCGAGCTTGCGGCCCTGGGCAACGGCGGCGAGCGCGTCGTGTATCGGCTTTTCGGATACTTGCTGCTTCGCGCCTTGCACGGCCTGGCTATAGGCGATGGTTTCGGTGGCGAAATCGGCGAAATCGCGCGGCGCGAGGGCGTCGAGCGCGGAGAGTTTTCCGACGAGCGCACCGAGCGGTTTCGCGGGGTCCTCGACGGGGGCGGCGGGTTCGGTCGGGGCTGGCGGCTGGGCGACTTCGATGGCGCGGAGGGAAATTGTCATCAGGCAGAGCAGGGCGAGCGGACAGATCAGACGGATCAGGCGGATCGGACTGATCGGGTTGATCGGGCTGATCGGGCAAATCAGGCGGATGGGTTTTTGAGAATAAAATGGGATGCGCGTGATCATGCGTGTTGTCGGGGTTGTTGGGGGGCGGGCTTGGCAGCCTGCGCCACGGTGGCGGCCAGGCGGATGGCGCGGTTTTTGGGGCGCACGGGGAACTCGAACCAATAACCGAGCGCGAGGAACAGCAGGGCGGCGGCGAGGGGCCATTGGAAACGTTCGGCGAGGCGCACGCGGTTTTCCTCGCGGAAGACGCCTTTGCGGCCCGTGGCCACGGTTTCGTCGATGAGGTCGGCGAGGGCGATCCAACTGCTGGCGTCCGTGTAGACGCCGTTGGTGACGGTGGCGAGTTCCTGGAGCGTTTTGGGTTCGAGTTTGGAGAGCACGACGGCGCCGCGTTCGTCCTTGATGAGGCCGCCCGCGCCGTCGGGCATGATCGAGCCGGCCTCGGTGCCGACGCCGAGCGCGATGACGCGGATGTTTCGCTCCTTGAGTTTTTCGGCGAGCGGGCGCCACGTTTCGTCGTTGGCTTCGCCGTCGCTGAGGATGATGAGGAAGCGGTCCGCGCTGTCGCTTTGGCCGAAGGAACTGAGCGCGGTGTTCAGGAGCGCCGTGTAATCGGTGCCGCCCTGCGGGAGATATTTGGTGTTCAGGAGCGGGAGAAAATCGCGGAGGATTTCGTAATCGGAACTGAGCGGGCTTTGGAGAAACGCGGTGCCGGCGAAAACAACCAGGCCGACGCGTTCGCCTTTGAGACCTGAGAGGAGTCCGTTGACGAGGAGGCGGGCGCGGTCGAGGCGCGTGGGTTTCACGTCGGTGGCGTCCATGGAGCGCGAGAGGTCGAGGGCGATGAGGATTTCGCGGGATTGATCGAAAACGGGTTCCTCGATGCGGCCCCATTGGGGTCGCGCGCAGGCGGCGATGGTGAGCGCGAGGCCGAGGTGGAGGAGCGGGCGGATTTTGGATTTTGGGGTCTGGATTTTGGATTGCCGGGCAACCGGTTCGAGGCGGAGCGAGCGGCGTCCGGCGCGGGCGCGGAGGATTTTTGGGTGCGCGGCGATGGCGCCGCCCACGCGGCGGACGATTTCCACGAACAGGAGGATCGCGGGGAGGGCGAGGAGCCAGAGAAGTTGCGGCCAGTGAAAACTCATTAATGGAAAGTTCTGAAAGCCTGAAAGCCTGAAGGCTGAAGGCGGGCCGGTGGTGGGATTGCGTGTGCCATTGTTTGATGTTCTGGTTTTCTGTTTTCAGCCTTCAGGCTTTTAGGTTTTCAGGTTTTCTAAAAAGCGCCGCGAGGAGGAGAAGCGCGCCGCCGGCGCCGGCGAACCAGTGGAAATATTCGGTGGTGACGAGGTAGGACTTGGCTTGAAATTCGATTTTCTGCGCGCGGTCGATGGCGGCGAAGGCGCTTTTTATTGTGTTGTTGTCGCGGGCACGGAAATAGAGTCCGCCGGTTTCGCGCGCGATGGTGCGGAGGGTTTCCTCGTCGAGGTCGCTGATGACGCGGCGCGCGTTGACGCGGTTGCCGTTGTTGTCGAAAACGGGATAGGGCACCCAGCCTTCGCGTCCGGCGCCGATGGTGTAGACGGAGATGTGGCGGTCCTTGGCGATTTCGGTGGCTTGCTGCGGGGAGAGGGCGCCGCGGTTGTTGGCGCCGTCGGTGAGGAGGATCACGAAGGCGCCTTTGCGTTTGTTGCCGTCCTCGGTGCGGTCGCGTTGTTCGAGGCGGGTGAGGGCGAGGCCGAGGCCGTCGCCGATGGCGGTGCCGTCCTCGATGAGGCCGATTTTGAGTTGTTCGATCTGGCGGGCGAGCCAGTCGTGATCGAAGGTGAGCGGGGCGAGGGTGTAGGCGTGTCCGGCGAAGAGGACGACGCCGATGCGGTCGCTGGGGCGGTCGTTGATGAAGGCTTTGACCACGGGCCTGATGGCTTGGAGGCGATTGATGGGGGTGTTGCCTTCGGAAAAATCCTCGGAATACATCGATGTGGAGAGGTCGATGGCGAGGATGAGGTCGTAGCCTTGGGTGCGGACTTCGCGTTTGTCCTCGACTTTTTGCGGGCGGGCGAGGCCGATGGTGAGGAGGACGAGGCCGAGCGTGGCGAGAATCGCCGGGAGTCGCGAGGGGCCGGCGAGCGATGCGCGGTGCCACGCGGCGGCGAAGGGGACGATCAGCACGGAGACGGTGCGGCGCGAGCGCAGAAAGATAATCGCGGGGATGAGGAGGAGCGCGAGGAACCACAAGGGGGAGTGGAATGTGTAGGGCGTGTTAAACATTTCGTGTCATTGGGGGAGCGGCGAGTGGTGGGAAAAACTTCCAAAGCTCCAAAATTCCAAAGCTCAAAACTCCAAACGCCAAAATTCCAAACGCCAAAGGGCGAGGCTGCGCCTCGTCCGGCGATCTGGAGATTGCCGCTTCGGTGACGGCTTCGGTGGCCGCTTTGGTGGCGGCTCCAGTGGCGGCTCCGATGACAGCTCCGGTGGCGGCTTGGCTCGCGGGTTTTGTTTTTTGAGATTTGGGCATTTGTGATTTTTTTGGAATTTGAATCTGATGTTACGCGGTCGGCGGTTTTCGTAGGGCCTGACCTTGTGTCAGGCCGTGCTCGCGAAGGAGGCCACATTGGTAATTTGCGGCCTGACACAAGGTCAGGCCCTACGGGCTGCGTAACATCAGTTTGAATTTGAGATTTGGCGTTTGGAATTTGGAGTTTGAGATTTCCGCGCGCTTTCTAGCGCGCGGACATGCGGCGGTGGAAGAAGCGGACGAGGGCGTCCAGGCGGTTGTCGTCGGTGCCGACGTGGAGGCGGCTGAATTGGTCGGGGAAGAGAGCGCGCCAGGCGGTGTCGCGCGTCTCGCGCCAGCGGGCGTGCGCGGCGCGTTCGGCGGGGGTGCCACCGATGGTGACGAGGCGTCCGGCGACCGGATCGTAGGCGGCGAAGGTTTCGCCGGGGGGGAGCGCGCGTTCCCAGGGGTCGTCGATGCGGAAGCCCATTGTCTGGTAGCGGCGTTGGAAGATCGGCCAGCCGTCGGGCGCGGGGCGCGGGGCGAAGTCGCCAAGCCAGATCATGATGCTGTGTTTGGGGGCGGAGCGGGAGAGGAGGCGCCAGGGGATCGCGGCGGTGGTGGCGCCGTCGGTGATGCCGGGCGCGGGTTGTCCGAAGAGTTCGGAGGCGGCGTGCATGATGGGGCCGCGTCCGCGCACGGGTTCGCTGAGCGTGTAGCCGCGGGGCGTGGCGTGGATGGCGCCGACGCGGTCGCGGTTGACGGCGCCGAGGAGCATGACGAGTCCGGCGAGTTCGAGAAGGGCTTCGCGTTTCGAGATGCCGGTGGAGCCGAATTGGAGGCTGGGGGTGTCCTCGAAGACGACGATGAGCGTGACTTCGCGTTCCTCGACGAATTTTTTGCGGTAGGGTTCGCCGAGGCGGGCGGTGACGTTCCAGTCGATGTCGCGGATGTCGTCGCCGAATTCGTAGCGGACGACCTGGTCGAACTCCATGCCGCGTCCGCGAAATGCCGAGCGGTAGATGCCACCGAGCGTGGTCTCGACGGCGTTGCGCACGCGCCACTCCAGTTTGCGCAGGAGCGCGAGCGGGTTGGAGATTCCGGGAAGGAGGTTTTGTGGCGTGATGCGGGTGCCGGGCATTATTTGGATGCGGGATGTGGATTTCGGATGATGGAATTTTCGATTTTTGATTCTCGATTTTCGATTGCGCGCTGCCGCGCGAAACCGAAGTCACAGCGGCGCGGCAGCGCCCAATCGAAAATCGAGAATCGAAAATCGAAAATTCCTAGAGTCTTGGCACCGGTGTTTTGTCCAAAACCATCGCGACGACTTTGTCGGTGGTGATGTTTTCGGCCTCGGCTTCGTAGGTGAGGCCCATGCGGTGGCGGAGGATGTCGGTGGCGATGTCTTGCACGAGCGAGGGGCTGACAAAATCCTGCCCGCGCATCCACGCGAGGGCGCGGCTGGCTTGGTAGAGGGCGAGCGAGGCGCGGGGCGAGGCGCCGAAGGAGAGGTGGCGTTTCGCGTCGGGGTCGAGGTGCGTGGCGGGGTCGGCGGCAAGGGCGCGGGTGGCGCGCACGAGCGCGAGCATGTAGCCTTGCATGGCGGGGGCGACGTGGATTCGGTCGACTTCGGCGCGGAGCGAGAGGAGTTCCTCGCCGCTGGACACGGGGAGGAGTTCGGGTTGGCGCGTGACCCGGCCCCAGCGTTGCATCATCCGGGATTCCTCGTCGTTGCTCGGGTAATCGACGATGAGCTTGAAAAGGAAGCGGTCGGTTTGCGCCTCGGGGAGCGGGTAGGTGCCTTCCTGTTCGACGGGGTTTTGCGTCGCCATCACGAAGAAGGGTTTTGGGAGCGGATGCGTCTGGCCGCCGATGGTGACCTGGCGTTCCTGCATGGCTTCGAGGAGGGCGCTTTGGACTTTGGCGGGGGCGCGGTTGATTTCGTCGGCGAGCACGAGGTTCGCGAAGATGGGGCCGCGGTGCGAGGTGAACTCGCCGGTCTTGGGCTGGAAGACCATGGTGCCGACGACGTCGCTGGGGAGCAGGTCGGGCGTGAACTGGATGCGTTCAAACTGGACGCCGAGCGCGGTGCCGAGCGATTTGATGAGGAGGGTTTTCGCGAGGCCGGGCATGCCTTCGAGGAGCACGTGGCCGTTGGCGAGCAAGGCGACGAGGAGGCGTTCGACGGCGGCTTCCTGGCCGATGACGGCTTTGCCGATTTCTTCGCGGAGTTTTTTGGACCAAACGGGGCCGGTAATCATATGCGTTGTCGTTTGTGGTGGTGGTTGGTGGATGATTGATGGTGGATGATGGATGGTAGATGGATGGTGATTGTCGGAAGTGGTTGCCGGATGCGGGTGGCGGATGCGGGTGCTGGATGCGAGTGGCGGATGCGGGTGCTGGATGCGAGTGCTGGATGCGGATGTGAAGGTGGTTGTGGAGATGATTGTAGAAGTGGTCGGTACGAAGTATCTGGAGACTTGATAAAGGTGTAATTGTTTCCGCCAGATTAAACCGCGCAAGTTGGTTTTGGTGGGAGTTTGGGAGAAATTTGGGAGACGGTGCCAGTGAGCGTTTGCGCTGGAAGTCCGGTTTGCGCTGGAATCGCACTGCCCCTCCGCAAGCATCGCCACCATCTTCATCCCCGCTAAAGGTTCGCCCTGCTACCATCGCGCCGCAAACTCACGCCGCAAATTCACGCCACCCATGCGCCTCCTCATCATCGAAGACGACCCCGCGCTTCTCCGCAGCCTCGCCGCCACGCTGCGCGAGGAAAACTACGCCGTGGACACCGCCTCCGACGGCGAAGACGGCCTCTACAAAGCCCGGGAAATCACCTACGACGCCATTCTCCTCGACGTCATGCTCCCAAAACTCGACGGCTGGCAAATCCTCTCCGCCCTTCGCTCCAACACACCAACCGACACACCAACCAGCACCCCCGGGCCATCGCCCTCGCACACACTGCCCCCACGCACACTGCCCTCGCGCACGCCGCCCTCGCGCACACCGATTCTCATGCTCACCGCGCGCGACGCCGTCCCCGATCGCATTCGCGGACTCGACCACGGAGCCGACGACTACCTCACCAAACCCTTCGACATCGACGAACTCCTCGCGCGCATCCGCGCCCTCATCCGCCGCAGCGCCGGGCAAACCCACTCCGCCATCACGCTCCCCGGCGGCATCACGCTCGACACCGCCGCGCGCCGCGCCACCGATTCCAACAACCGCGAAATCCCCCTCACCGCCCGCGAGTATTCACTTCTTGAATACCTCGCGCTCCACCGCGGCGAAGTCGTTTCCCGCACCACGCTCTACGAACACCTCTTCGACGAGGACGACGACACCTTCTCCAACCTCCTCGACGTTCACGTTTCCAACCTCCGCAAAAAACTCGGCCCCGACCTTATTCAAACCCGCCGCGGCCACGGCTACTGCATTGAGAAAAGTTGAAAGCGGAAACACTGAACCGCCGAACCGTTGAACCGCTGAACCGCTGAACCGCTGAACCGCCGAACCGTTGAACCGCCGAACCGCCAAAACGGAAACGCCAAAACGCTGAACCCAAGACACCGCATGCATCCGTCACACACACCAACCGCCTCCCTCATTCGCACACCAACCGCGTCCCACGTTCGCCCTCCATCCGCATCCCTCCTTCACAATATGCTCCACGCTCCCCACTCGCTCGCCCTTTCCATTTTCACCCTTTCCGTTTTTGTCATTTTCGTTTTCACCCTTTCCGTTTTTCAGCCCACCACCACCACCTCCTCCTCCTCCGCTTCCGCCGCCCCCGGCTTTTTCATCCCATGACTTTTTTCCACTCCATCCGCTGGCGCGTGCAAGCCTGGCACGGACTCATCCTCCTGCTGATGGTCACCGCCTTCTGCCTGACCTCATGGCGGCTCGCATGGGACGCCACGCAACGCCGCATCGACAACGACATCCGCGCCAGCGAACACCGCCTCTTCCGCGCCCTCACGACCGCCGCCTTCGGCCCCGCGACCAATGGCGCCTCCGCCCCGGCGCGCACCCCGGACGACTTCATGCGCCGCCTCCGCGACAAAACCCGCCCCCTTCAACTCCCCGACGAAACCGACGACTACTTCAAAAACACCGCCCCCGGCCACACCTACTTTGCCATCCGCGACACCGACGGCGCCATCCTCTTCAAAACGCCCAACGCCCCCGCCACCCCTGACTTTCCGCCGCCCCCGCCAGCCGCCACCGACGAAAAACCGCAAACACCGCCCGACCCCACACGCACCCGCGGCACATTCCGCGAAACCTTCCGCGGCTCCCCCGAAGGCGTCATCAGCATCATCGGACGCGACATCACACCGGAACTCGCCGACATGCGCCTCCTTGCCTGGAAACTCGCCGCCGTTGGCGCCGGCATCTGGCTCCTCGGACTCGCCGGCGGCTGGTGGATCGCGGGCCGCGCCATCCGCCCCATCCGCGCCATCAGCGCCACCACCACCCGCATCGCCGAAGGCAACACCACCGAACGCATCAGCACCCGCGACACCGAAAGCGAACTCGGCCAGCTCGCCACCGTTCTCAACGACACCTTCGAGCGCCTCCACGATTCCATCGAGCAACAAAAACGCTTCACGTCCGACGCCTCGCACGAACTCCGCACGCCCATCTCGATCCTCATCACCGAAACGCAACGCGTCCTCAAACGCGACCGCACCGCCGCCGAATACCGCGAATCCCTGCAAGTCTGTTCCGACACCGCCGCGCGCATGCGCCACCTCGTCGAAGCCCTCCTCCTCCTCGCCCGGCAGGAAGCCCCCAACGCCAGCACCGCCACGCAAACCCACGTCCCCTGCGACCTCGCCGACATCCTCCGTGACACCGCCCGCCAACTCGCGCCGCTCGCCGCCGCGCGGCACATCGAAATTGACACCACCGCCCTCGCGCCCGCGCCCCTCCGCGCCGATCCGGCCGCTCTCGGCATCATCGCCACAAACCTCATCGCCAACGCCATCCAGCACCACCACGCCGACGGCGAAACCGGCGCCGGCGGCCGCATCCGCCTGAGCAGTGCCACGGGCGATGGCACGGGCAATGGCACGGGCAATGGCGCGGGCGGCGCCACGGGCGGTGCCACGCAATCCACCGCGACGCGCGTCACCTTCACCGTCGAGGACGACGGCCCCGGCATCGCTCCCGAAGACCTCCCGCACATCTTTGATCGTTTCTACCGGGCCGACAAAGCCCGCACGCACAAATCCGCCCAAACCCCGCACACCGGCTTGGGCCTGGCCATCGTCCGCCGCATCGTGGA
>JAISGL010000329.1 GCA_031263125.1 Opitutaceae bacterium
AAAAATCCTACGAAGGCAGCGGACACTGGCTGCTCTTTCTCTTCCGCTGCAAAAAACCCATCCCCGCGCTCCCACCCGAAATCGACGAGGGCGGGTTCGGCTTTTTCACGCGCGCGGCGATGGACAACATTAACATCCCCGCGACCGACCGCACCGCGCTCTGGCCGGTTTTCGACAACCACCGCGACCGTTTCGTGATGCTCAACGTCGATTGCAACCCCGCTAGCCCGCTCCGCGTGGTGACGGAGGAAATCATTTGAGCATTGCGGCAACGGCGTCCCCGCACGCCTCGCACGCCCGCCTCGCACACCCGCACCGCACGCCCGCCTCGCACACCCGCACCGCCCACCCGCCTCGCACACCCGCACCGCACGCCCGCCCCGCACACCCGCGCTGCACACACGCCCCGCAAACCCGCGCACCACCACTTTCCCGACATGGCCGACGAACAACCAAAGATCATTTTTTCCATGATGCGCGTCTCGAAAAAAATCGAGCGCAAGGAAATCCTCCGCGACGTCTCGCTCTCGTTTTTCCACGGCGCGAAAATCGGCGTCCTCGGCTTCAACGGCTCCGGCAAATCCTCGCTCATGCGCATCCTCGCCGGACGCGACAGGGAGTTCGACGGCGAAGTCGTGCTCAAACCCGGCTACACCACCGGCCTCCTCGAACAGGAACCGCAACTCGCCGCCGGCAAAACCGTCCGCGCCTGCGTCGGTGAAGGCGTGCAACACCTCGCCGCCCTCGTCGACGCCTACAACGCCACGTGGGATGAAATCGACGCCGCCACCGACACCGCCGCGCGCGACGCCATCACCGAAAAACAGGGCGCGCTTCAGGAAAAAATCGACGCGCTCAACGCCTGGGATGCCGCCTCGCGCGTCGACATGGCGATGGACGCGCTCCGCTGCCCGCCGCCCGACGCCATCGTCGACACGCTCTCCGGCGGCGAACGCCGCCGCGTCGCCCTCGCGCGCCTCCTCCTCCAGAAGCCCGACATCCTCCTCCTCGACGAGCCGACCAACCACCTCGACGCCGAAAGCGTACACTGGCTCGAACAGCACCTCTCGCGCTACGAAGGCACCGTCATCGCCGTCACGCACGACCGCTATTTTCTGGACAACGTCGCCGGCTGGATTCTCGAACTCGACCGCGGCCACGGCATCCCGTGGCGGGGCAACTACTCCTCGTGGCTCGAACAAAAACAACGCCGCCTCGCCGTCGGGCAGCGCACCGAGGACCGCCGCCGGAAAGCGATGGCGCGCGAACTCGAATGGATTCGCAAATCCGCGAAAGCCCGCGTCGCCAAATCGCAGGCGCGCATCAGCGCCTACGAGTCGATGCTCAAGGAAAACACCGCCGAAAAAGAGCGCGAATTTGAAATCCTCATCCCGCCCGGCCCGCGCCTCGGCACGCTCGTCGTCGAGGCCGTCAAACTCGCGAAAGCCTACGGCGACAATCTCCTTTTTGAAAACCTCACGTTCTCGCTCCCGCCCGGCGGCATCGTCGGCGTGATCGGCCCCAACGGCGCGGGCAAAACCACGCTCTTCCGCCTCATCACCGGCGCCGAGAAACCCGACTCCGGCACGCTGCGCGTCGGCGACACGGTGCAAATCGCGCACGTCGACCAGTCGCGCGATTCGCTCCCAAACGAAGCCACGATCTACGAAGCCATCAGCGACGGCCAGGAAACGCTCCGGATCGGCGGCCACGCCGCGGGCGGCAGCGCAGGCAGCGGTGCCGCGGGCACTGGCGCAGGCGGCGGCACGGGCGGCGGCGCAGGCAGCGGCGGCGCGGGCGGCGGCGCGCGTGAAGTGAACGCCCGCGCTTACTGCGCGCAGTTTGGTTTCACCGGCGCGGACCAGCAGAAAAAAGTCGGCGTTCTTTCCGGCGGCGAACGCAACCGCGTGCACCTCGCCCGCCTGCTCAAGAGCGGCGCAAACCTGATCCTGCTGGACGAGCCGACCAACGATCTCGACGTGAACTCGATCCGCGCGCTTGAGGAAAGTTTGGAAAATTTCGCCGGCTGTGCCGTTGTCGTGTCGCACGACCGCTGGTTCCTCGACCGCGTGGCGACGCACATCCTGGCCTTCGAAGGTGACAGCGCCGTGACATGGTGGTCGGGCAACTACACGGGTTATCTCGAAGACTACCGCCGCCGCAAAGGCAAGGACGCCGACCAGCCGCACCGCATAAAATACCGGAAGCTGACGCGATGAAAAAAGAGGGAGAAAGAAGAAGGGATGAAGGATGAGGGAGTGAGGGATGAGGGAGTGAGGGATGAGAGAGTGAGGGATGAGAGAGTGAGAGAGTGAATGCCGCGCGAATGCCTTTCCTGGGAGCGCGGGCATCTCTGCCCGCGAAACGCCGTACGCCCGCTTGGTGTATTTCAAACACGCAACGCGGGCAGAGATGCCCGCGCTCCCAGGATAAGCCGCCTGCGTAACATCAGGCATCAGGATACTGTGCCGGTGAAAACCGCACCTGCGGGACGCCGCCGCCTGCATCGGATGTGATTTCATAGTTGAGATCGCACGCAAACGACAACATGCCGAGCACCTCTGCCAGACTCTCCTGCCCAAAGCGGGCGTTCACTATCCGCGCCTTGATTGTGTCGTCGGAGAATGCGACCCTCACCCCAAAACGGCGTTCGAGTTTTTTGGCCGCCATGCCGAGCGGTTCGGCATCGAAGACAAGCCGGTCCTGCACCCACCCGGTAACCGCGTCGGTTGAAAACAGGCCGACAGTGGTTTTCCCAGTGGACATATCCAGGCAGAACTGCTGTCCCGCTTCGAGCGTGATCGCGGTTCCCGGCGCGCCCCGCTGCCGCTCAAACGTCGCGGTTGGCTCGATCCGCACGCGCCCTTCGACGAGCGAAACGGCGCGCCGGGTTTCATCGGGAAACGCGCTGACGTTGAACTTTGTCCCCAGCACGGTGATGCCCATGCCGTCCGTCTCCACGACAAACGGGAAGGCGGGATCATGCGTGACCTCAAAAAACGCCTCTCCCGTCAGCCGGACTTTGCGGGTTCCGCTTTTCCAACGGGGATAGGACAGACTGCTGCCGGCGTTGAGCGTGACGCGGCTTCCATCCGGCAGGGAAATCCCGCGTTTCTTTCCCGGCACGGCGCGCATTTCCACCCACGCAATCCCATATATGTCCCGTGTGGCCGCGCGCTGCGTCGCAAACCACCAAGCGCCGCCCATGACAACCACCAGCGCCACGGCAGCCGTGAGCTGTCGAAAAACCTTCAAATACGGAAAAGGCGTCACGACGGCGGCGGTTTTGTTTTTGGCCATCGGGAGCGGCGTCTGGATGCCCAGCCGGGCCGATAATTCGCCGAACGCCCGGTCGGTGTCGAAACGTGGCCCGCCTCCGGATTCGACCGCGCTGTCCCAGCGCGCTTTCAGCCGTTCATAATAATCCCTGCACTCCCTCTCCCTTAAAAATTCCTCCAGCGCAATCCGCTCGTCCCCGGAGGCCTCGTCTGAAAG
>JAISGL010000350.1 GCA_031263125.1 Opitutaceae bacterium
GCGCAAAAACGGCGAAGCCGTTCCCTAATGCAGACAGAGTTGCGACGCAGTCGCTACCTTGGGAAAGGGGAAGAAGGGAAGAAGATTGTCACAACCTCGAAGAGGTTGCCTGGGATTGAGCCGCCGAAGCGCCAGAGCGCGGGTAATTTATAACAATGTTATTAGGCAACCCCGTTGGGATTGTCCGATTATTATCGAATTTCCCAAGGCTGGTGACTTGCCGGGCCTTTGGCTTCAACGGCGCTTCGGGCCTTTGGCCCTGCTCTGACCCATCACTTTGAATTACCCCGCCCTCCAGACGAAAACGACCGCAACTCCCCCGCCACGCTCTTCGCAAAATACGTCAGTATCATGTCCGCGCCGGCGCGTTTGATCGCGAGCAGCGACTCCATGCGCGTCTTCTCCAAATCGAGCCAGCCGAGCCTCGCGGCGGCGTGAATCTGCGCATACTCGCCGGAAACCTGATACGCCGCGAGCGGCTTGCGCGTCACCTCGCGCACGTCGCGGATGATGTCCAGATACGGGCCGGCGGGCTTCACCATGAGCACGTCCGCGCCCTCGCCCTCGTCGATGATCGCCTCGGCAATCGCCTCGCGACGATTCGCGGGATTGAGCTGATACGTGCGCTTGTCGAGCGCCGGCGCGCCGGCGGCCTTCGCGCTGCCAACCGCCTCGCGAAACGGCCCGTAATACGCCGACGCGAATTTCGACGAATACGCCATGATTGCCGTCTGCTCGCAACCCGCCGCGTCGAGCGCCGAGCGAATCGCCGCGACGCGCCCGTCCATCATGTCGGACGGCGCGACAAAATCCACGCCCGCCCGCGCGTGCAGCACGGCCATCTTCATGAGCACTTCGACCGTCGCGTCGTTCAAAACCTCGCGCCCGTCGTCCGACAGCAACCCGTCGTGCCCGTGGCTCGTGTAAGGATCGAGCGCGATATCGGTCATAACGACCATCCCCGGCAGCGCCTTTTTCACGGCACGCACGGCGCGCACAATCAGCGCATCCCCATCGAGCGCGACCGAGCCGCGCGGGTCCTTCAATCCAGCGTCGATTTTCGGAAACAACGCCACCGCCGGCACGCCGAGTTTCCAAAGCGCGCGGCATTCCCTGACGAGATCGGCGACATTAAACCGCGCGACCCCCGGCATCGAGCCGACCGGCTCCGGCGCGCCCCTCCCCTCCACGACAAACAACGGCGCAATAAAATCCGCCGGACGCAAAACGGTCTCCTCCACGAGCACGCGCACCGCCGCATTGCGACGCAGACGTCGCGGACGTCCGGCGAGATCGAGTTTGAAACGTGACGATGAAGACAAGGACGGCATGCCCCCGATAAAACCCCACAAACGCATCCGCGCCAGTTTGATTTTTGCCCCGCCCCCCCCGCATCCAGTTCTGACGCGGGCGTCCCGTGTAGCGCGGGCGTCCCGCCCGCGTTCCGTAACGCGGGCATCTTGCCCGCATCGGGGACGCCCCGCGAGCATCGCAAGCAAAGCAGGCTTGGCAGCCTGCGCTACGAGAGGCGCGTTGCAGGCGTCCGCAACGTAGCGCGGGCTGCCAAGCCTGCTGACGAGGCGAAGCCTCGCCCGCACGGGAGAGGATACAGATAATTCGCGGCCTGACACAAGGTCGGACCGCTACGCGATGCGTAACATCACTGAATAATTGATGTTACGCGGCCGGCCTATCCTGGGAGCGCGGGCATCTTTGCCCGCGATGCGTTTTCGAAATGTAATATGCGGGCGCACGGCGTTTCGCGGGCAGAGATGCCCGCGCTCCCAAGAACGGAATGGCCTTCGCGTTATCCTCGCCCAAACGTAGCGCAGGCTGCCAAGCCTGCTTTGCCTGTCGCATACCGCCGGGTATACGTTTTTTCTCGAACCGGGCGAGGCTTCGCCTCGTCAGCAGGCTTGACAGCCTGCGCTACGTACGCGCTGCGTAACATCAGTTAGTAACTGATATTACACGACTAACGGATTTTGCAGAGCCTGACCTTGTGTCAGGCCGCGAATTACCAGTGTGACCTACCACGCGTGCGCGGCCTGACACAAGGTCAGGCCCTACGAAATCTGCCGACTGCGTAACATCACTGAATAATTGATGTTACGCGGCCGAAGATATTCAAAAGTCGCCGCTGTGTGTGATTGCGAAAGGTAGCCACGGCGAAACCGTTGTCTATTACAGCCGTCGGCATGCCAAAAAAATGCCAGCGCGCCGGAAAATCCGGCTCCTTTCCGAAAACGCGCTCTTTTGGGACAGGCTCTACTCTACCCCTACCCTTTCGAGATTTTCGGAAACTTTTCGGTTTACAAGGAAGGCGGCGCACCTACCGTGGCTGGCAACGTGCATGCGTTTTTCGCACGGCAAGCATCCGGGCCAGGATGGCGGAATTGGCAGACGCAGTGGACTCAAAATCCACCGCCCCCTAAAGGCTTGCGGGTTCGACCCCCGCTCCTGGCACCAATAAAAAACATTGTTCATGGAGGGAAAACATCCGCCCTTGTCCATCAGGATACGCAAACAGGCAGACAGTTGTGGAAAAGGGAGTGGAGCGGATATCTCGTCCGCGCCGGGCCGACACGGGGGGCGGCGGCTTCGCGCCGCCAAGCGGGCTGGACGCCCGCGCTACGTCGATCCGGCGGCTTCGCCACCAACGGGCGGGACGCCCGCGCCACTTCGGAATCGGCGGCATGGCCTGTTCCGTTTTTGAGATGCGGCTCCGCTCAATCCACAATCGCGGTTTCCGGGTTTAACGATAATTTCAGCGCGCACGTTTCAACGTCTCCACGACAATCCCCGCCGTCCGCGCCACGGCGCCTTGGTTGACGCGGTGGCACGCGTCCGAGGCGGCCATCATTTTTTCACGCAACGCCGCATCGCTCAATATGCGCACCGCCGCCGCGCAAAGTTCATCGCCATTTCGCACGACAATCGCCGCGCCCGCTTTCACGAGTCGCGCCGAGATTTCCCGGAAATTTGTCATTCCCGGTCCGAACAAAATCGCCCGGCCCAACACCGCCGCCTCCACCGGGGTCTGGCCTTCCGTGTTTGCCCCCAGGCTTTTTCCCACAAAAACCAAATCCGCAAGCTGCGTGAATTTTCGCAACTCCCCCGTCGTGTCGCCCACCGCGATGTCGACCGCTCCCGCCGCCGCGCCGCGCGAGCGAAAATGCCACGTCAGCCTCGCCGGCGCCGCCTCCTTTTCCAGCAGCGCCTCCACCTCGCCGCGCCGTTCCATGTGACGCGGCACGAGCAGCAACCGCACCGTCACGCCCGCCGCGCGCACCGCCCGCAACGCCGCCACGCACGCCTCTTCCTCGCCCGGCCATGTCGATGATCCGAGCAAAATCAACTCCCTGGCGTCCGTGCCCAGCCCGGCCTCTTTTCTCAACGTCGCTTTTTCATCCGCGCTCAACGGCGGAATCGTCACATCCCACTTGATGTTTCCCGTCACGACGACCTGCTCCGCCGCGAAACCGAGTTCGCGAAAACGCTCTGCGTCGATTTCCGAGCACGCGAGCACGCGCGTGATGCCGCGCTGGATGAGCGGCATCGCCACCCGGCGCCACGTCTTCATCCGCGAGTAGCTGCGGTCCGACAGCCGCGCATTCACCGCCAGCACCGGCACGCCGCGTTTGCGCGCCTGCGCGATGTGTTCCGGCCAGCGTTCGCCTTCCATCAGGATTACCAAATCCGGCTGCACGCGCCGCCACGCGCGCGCGGAAAACATCCACCAGTCCAGCGGGAAATATCCGA
>JAISGL010000372.1 GCA_031263125.1 Opitutaceae bacterium
TTCATCGCAATCGACGACCTGCCCAACGAACTCGGCTGCCTCGGCGCCGCGCACGCCCGCACGCCGCAACTCGACGCCTTTGCGACGACGGCCCGTGTATTTGATAATCACCACGTGCACGTGCCCACGTGCGGCGCATCGCGGTGCGCATTGATGACCGGCCTTTATCCGCGCCGGCCCATTCATATTAACAACAACGCCATGCTCGCCACGCACGCCGAATATGGCGCGCGCACGCTCCCCGCATGGATGCGCGCCAACGGTTACCAAACGCTCGCGCTCGGCAAAATCACGCATCACCCCGGCGGTCTCACCGGCAGGGAATGGGCCGAGGGACCCGAGGAAATGCCCGGCGTGTGGGACCGCTGCTGGCTTCCCGAAACGCCGTGGAAAACCCCCGAAGCCATCATGCACGGCTACGCCGGCGGCCAGCGCCGTGTGCCTGGAAAATCCGCCCCGCTCGAATGTTTCGACGGCCCCGACTCCGCCTATCCCGACTGGTGGATTGCCAGCGAAGCCATCGCCACGCTCCGAACCTTGCAAAAAAACAGCGACGATACCCACGGCAACAAGCCTTGGTTTTTTGCCGTCGGTTTTTTCAAGCCGCATCTTCCCTTCGCCGCGCCGAAACGCTGGTTCGATTTGCACGCCGCCCAGGAAATCCCGCCGCCCCTTGCAACAACGCGCCCTCCCGAATCATCCGGCTGGCACCGCAGCGCTGAATTTTTCGGCAATTACAAGGACGCGCAAAATCGCAATCCGAATCGCAATCCCGCGTACGCGCTCGAAATCCGCCGCGCCCACGCCGCATCTGTGAGCTATGTCGACGCGCAAGTCGGACGGCTCCTCGGCAAACTCAAAAAACTCGGACTCGATCGCGACACGATTGTCATCATTTGGGGCGATAATGGTTTTCTCCTCGGCGAACACGCCATCTGGGGCAAGCACACGCTCTACGAAAACGCCGTCCGCACGCCGCTCATGATCCGCGTCCCCGCGCAAGCCCGCCCCGGTGTGAAAAGCAGCGCCACCGTTGAGACCGTCGATCTGTTCCCCACGCTTGCCGATCTCTGCGGCCTTCCCTCGCCCGATGGAGTCGATGGTCGCAGCATCCGCGCTCATATTGAAAACCCCGCCGCTCCTTCGGCCAAACCCGCCCTCAGCTTTTGGGGTTCCGGGCAGCGCGCGATTCGCACCGACCGGTGGCGCCTCATCACCCATCCCGGCAAAGTCCCCGCACTTGATGAAAGCGTGGAACTTTTCGACATGATCAACATGCCCGGAGAAACGCAAAACGTGGCCCGCAACAAACCTGCTGTCGTAAAAGAACTGCTCGCCCGCCTCGCGCTCGCGCCCGGCCCGCCGCCATCGCCGCCGTCTCCCGCGTCCAAGACGAAAGGCGCCCTTTGAATTACATATCTGATGTTACGCGACCCGTAGGGCCTGACCTTGCGTCAGGCCGCGAATTATCTGTGTGGCCTCCCACGCGAGCGCGGCCTGACACAAGGTCAGGCACTACGTGCTGCGTAATATCAATTATTATATCGCTTTTCGCTCTCGACGGCATTTATCTCCAGACATTTTTATGAAAACCCAGTGCAAACAAATATTCTTTATATTTATAACCACCAGTGTTGTTTTTCTTGTTTCGTGCGTCGGAAACAAAACAAACCAAATTGGTCATAAGAACCCGCTCGACGTCGCATTCGGCGACCCGTTTGTCCTGAAAGCCTCCGACGGCAAATACTATATGTATGGCACAACCGAATCTGAAAAAGGATTCCGCGCCTGTGTGTCCGGCGACCTTGTGAATTGGACTGACCTTGGCCGCGTTTACGAAGGCGCGAAGCCCGATTCATGGACGCTCAAAAATTTCTGGGCGCCCGAGGTCTATGAGATCAAGGGCAAATATTACATGCTCTTCAGCGCCGATTGGAAAGTGAACCCAACCAACGAGGGTGAAAACTTCCGCATCGGCGTCGCCGTGTCCGACAGCCCGCGCGGTCCGTTCAAGGATTTGATGGACCGCCCCATATTCGACCCCGGTTATCCGATCATCGACGCGAATCTCTGGTTCGAAAATAGCCGCGTGTTTTTATACTATTCACGCTGCTGCTATAAAAACCCCGTCGAAAGCGAAGTCGCCACGTGGGCGAAAAAACAAGGCTGGTTCAACGAAATCGAGGAGAGCTGGGTCTACGGCGTGGAAATCAAACCCGATTTTTCCGGCATCATCGGCGAACCGAAACTCCTCCTCCGTCCGCCCGTGAAAATGGACGACAAACAGGCCGAATGGGAAAGCCGCTCCGTCACCTCGCGCGAAGTCAACCGCCGCTGGACCGAGGGTTCGTTTATATTCAAGAAAAACGGCGCCTATTACATGATGTATTCCGCCAATTTTTTCGGTGGCAAAAACTACGCCGTTGGTTACGCCACGTCGGACAACCCGCTCGGACCGTTCAAGAAGGCTGACAACAATCCCGTGCTCCAAAAAAACACGGACAAAGGCGGCGACGTCACCGGCACCGGCCACAATATGGTTTTCACGCACGCCAACGGCGAGATGTATTGTGTATATCACGGACGCACAACGAAGACCGGCGGCAAGCGCGTGGTATTTATTGATAAAATCGAAATCACCCCCGATGGAAAACTCATCGTGGACGGTCCGACCACGACCGGTCAAATGTAGCACGGACAATCCTGCCTGTGCGACATGAGCGTAACTGATGTTATGCGGTCGGCTGTTTTCGTAGGGCCTGACCTTGTGTCAGGCCGTGCTCGCGAAGGGTGGCACATGGATAATTCGCGGCCTGACACAAGGTCAGGCCCTGCGGGCTGCGTAACATCAGAGTGTAATTGTGAGAGGTGGCAATCAAGTGACCGACCCGGAGCGGAAGCGAAGGGAAAGCGCCGAAAGGAAAGTGCCAAAAGAATGCAAAAGGCGCAGGTGCGTTCCTCCTCCGTCAAGCAAACCCGAAACCCCGGCAAACCCGAACCCCGCGATTGAGTAAATGCCACGCGAAGTCCGTTCCTGGGAGCGCGGGCATCTCTGCCCGCGAAATATCGTGCGTCCGCTTGGTGTATCTCGAAAATTCATCGCGGGCAAAGATGTCCGCGCTTCCAAGGGCGCTCCCAAATGCGTTCCCAAGGGCGCTCCCAAAGGCGCTCCCAGGCGCTGCCGCGCAACATCAGTTGAGCTGTTTTCCCGTTATTTGCAGCGGCTCCTCAAGCCTGTCTTGCCTTGGCGCCACCGTTCAAACGTAGCGCAGGCTGCCAAGCCTGCTTTGCTTGTCGCACGTCGCCGAATGCCGCCGAATGTTTGTTTTTTTCCGAACCAGGCGAGGCTTCGCCTCGTCAGCAGGCTTGGCAGCCTGCGCTACATACATGCCGCGTCACATTACTGAATAACTGATGTTACGCGGACGGCTGATTTCGTAGGGCCTGACCTTGTGTCAGGCCGCGCCCGCGTGAGAGGCCACATTGGTAATTCGCGGCCTGACACAAGGTCAGGCCCTACATGCCACATCACATTACTGAATAAATATGTTTTTTCCCATACCATGAATTCCTGCTCGACGCGGGGTGCGTTGAGGCACAGTGATTGAGGCTCATCTCGCGCAACCCACGTCCGTTTCCCACACCACGTTTCCCACACCACGTTTCCTACACCACGTCCGTTTCCCTCACCAGTTTCCCACACCAAGTTCCCTCACCAGTTTCCCGCACCACGTTCCCACCCGCACCAAGTTTCCCATGAAAAAGACCATCCCCGCATTATTGCTTGTCCTGGCCGCGTCGACGGCCATCCACGCGCAATCGGCCTCCGATTCGCGTCCGCCGCTCCCGAAGCCCGAGCTTACCGAGCAATGGGCACCCGTCCCGCCCGTCGTCGCCGCGCCCGCCGCGACCGGCATTCCCTCCGACGCCATCGTGCTCTTCGACGGCTCCAACCTCGACGCGTGGGAATCGACCGACGCGAAAAACCCCGCGCCGCGCTGGACACTCGAACCCGCCTCGCGCGCCATGGTCGTCGCGCCCAAGACCGGCAATCTGCGCACCAAAGCCTCCTTCGGCGACGTGCAACTCCACATCGAATGGCGCTCGCCCGCCGAGGTGAAAAAATCCGGCCAGGGTCGCGGCAACAGTGGCATCTTTTTCATGGACCTCTACGAACTCCAAGTCCTCGACTCCTACCAAAACGAAACCTACGCCAACGGCCAGGCCGCCTCCATCTACAAACAATTCCCCCCGCTCGCCAACGCCAGCCGCGCGCCCGGCGAATGGCAGACCTACGACGCCGTGTTCATCGCCCCCCGCTTCAAGGCCGACGGCTCGACCGACACCCCCGCGCGCCTCACCGTCTTCCACAACGGCGTGCTCGTCCAGCACGACACCGCGCTGCGCGGCGGCACCGAGTTTCGCGGCCTGCCCGTATACAAAAAACACGCCGCCCGACTCCCCCTCTCCCTGCAAAACCACGGCGGCGACCTCGTCGCCTTCCGCAACATCTGGGTGCGCGAACTCTCCTTCCCGCCTCCCCCGCCCATCCCGGACCTCCCCTCGCCGCCCTACGCGCTGGACCCGAAAAAATAATTTTCAAAACACCTTCGCAACACCTTCAAAAAAATCGCGCCGCACCCGCCCGAAAAAAACATTTCTCTCTCCAATACACTTCTCTCTCCAACACCAACAAACCCAGCAACCATGAAACCAAGACCAGCAAGATCAACAAACCCCGGCGACCTCAGCCGCCGCCACTTCATCAAAACCGCCGCCGCCGCAACTGCCGCCGCCTTCGGAGCGCCCTTCATCTCGCGCGCTTGGGCCGCTGCCGGCGCGAACTCGCCCTACTCCAACCTCGTCCCCGCCACCCGCAAAGTCCGCCTCGCCGGCATCGGCGTCGGCGGACGCGGCTACAGCAACCTCTCCGGCCTCGCCGAAGCCGGCGCCGAAATCACCGCCCTCTGCGACGTGCATTTCGAGCGCGCCTCGCGCGGCTTCCACGAATACCCCGGCGCCGCCCGCTACCGCGATTTCCGCCAGATGCTCGACGAGATGGACGGCAAAATCGACGCCGTCTACGTCTCCACGCCCGACCACATGCACTTCCCCGCCGCCCTCATGGCAATCGAGCGCGGCAAGCACGTTTACGTTGAAAAACCCCTCACGCACACCATCGGCGAGGCGCGCATCCTGAAAACCGCCGCCGCGAAAGCCGGTGTCGTTACCCAGATGGGCAACCAGGGCCACGCCAACGAAGGCACCCGCCTCATCAAGGAATGGATCGACGCCGGCGTCATCGGCACCGTCCGCGAAGTCCACAGCTGGACGAACCGCCCCGGCATACCCGGCAACCGCCCCGTCTGGCCGCAAGGCATCCCCTGGCCCGACCCGAAGGCCAAGGGCGCCAAACCCCAGCCCCCCACGCTCGACTGGAACCTCTGGCTCGGCGTCGCCCCGAAACGCGAATACATCCCCAACATCGCCCCCTTCAACTGGCGCGGCTTCTGGGACTACGGCTGCGGCGCGCTCGGCGACATGGGCTGCCACATCATGGACGCCCCCTACTGGGCGCTCAACCTCGGCGGCAGTTGCAAAGTCACCGCCACCCAGGAAGGCGGCTCCGCCGTCTGCGGCCCGCTCGCCTCCACGATCACCTACGACATCCCCGCCCGCGGCTCGCTCCCCCCGGTCAAATACGTCTGGTACGACGGCGGCCGCAAGCCCCCCGCGCCCAAGGAACTCGGTGACGGCAAACTCGCCATCGGCGGCACCCTCTACCTCGGCGACAAAGGCATCATGTATTCGGACAGCGACTACAGCAACTCCGTCAAACTCCTGCCCGATTCAAAAATGAAGGAATTCACCAACCGCCCCGCAAAGACCATCCCGCGCGTGCCCAAGGCCAACCAGCACCTCGAATTCCTCACCGCCATCCAAGGCGGCCCGAAACCCGGCTCCAACATCGTCGACTACTCCGCCGGCCTCACCGAATTCGTCTCGCTCGGCAACCTCGCCCTGCGCGTCGGCAAACCCGTCGAATGGGACGCCGCCCGCGGCATCTGCCCCGACGCACCCGAAGCCCAGATACTCATCCAGAAAAACTATCGCGTCTATTAAAAGGCTGAAAAACTGAAGGACTGAAGGGCTGAAAAAGCCCGGTTATCAAAATTTCCAAAGCCCTTCCCCGCCTCACGCCTTGCGAACAAAAAACACACACCGACAAACAATCATCGTCAGACAATACAACCATCGTCCCATGAAAAAACATTCCCTCTTCCTCGCGGCTGTCCTTCTTTCAGCCCTTCCGCCCTTCAGCCTTTCAGCCCTTCAGTCCGCCGCCGAAAGCGGCGGACTGGAACTCGGCCTCCAAGCCTACACCTTCCGCCAGGTCACGCTTGCCGAAACGCTCGACCGCGCCGTCGCGATGAAAATCAAAAACATCCAGGCCTACGGCGGACAAAAAGTCTCCGCCAAAGTAGCCGAAAATTTCAGCCACAACATGAGTGACGCCGCCAAGGCCGAAGTCCGCGCCCTCTTCAAGGCGCGCGGCCTCAACCTCACCAGCTACGGCGTCGTCACCGGCAAAGATGAGGCCGACTGGCGCAAAATCTTCGCTTTCGCAAAAGAAATGGGCCTCCGCGACATCGCCACCGAACCCAAGGCCGACGTCATGCCGCTCATCGCCCGGCTCGCCGACGAGACCGGCGTCAAGGTTGCCCTCCACAACCACCCGCGCCCGTCGATCTACTTCGACCCCGACTTCGCCCTCGCCACCGTCAAACCCTACGGCAGCAACATCGGCCTCTGCGCCGACACCGGCCACTGGGCGCGCTCCGGCTTCGACCCCGTCGCCACGCTCCGCAAAGTCGAAGGCCGCATCGTCTCGCTCCACTTCAAAGACCTCTCCGAAATCGGCCTGAAAGCCGCGCACGACATGCCTTGGGGCACCGGCGCTTCCGAAGCCGCGAAACAAATCCTCGAACTGCGCCGCCAGGGTTTCAAAGGCATCGCCTACATGGAATACGAATACAAAGTTCCCCTCGCGCAACTCGACATCGAAACCGCCGAATGCGCCGACTGGTTCCCCCGCGCCGTCGCCGCCAGCGAAGCCGACCTCATCGCCGGACGCGTGCTCCCCAGCGGCTATGTTTCCGAACAAAACACCAGTCAGGAATGGGCCGGCAAACGCGGCTCCAAATCCGACCGCTGGGACGCCCCCCGGCCGCTCTTCGCCCAAAACCTCGCCAACGCCGACCTGAAAACCGGCGCCTGGGAATACAAGGACGGCGTCCTCCTCTCCAAAGGCAACGGCAACATCTGGACAAAAGAAACCCACGGCGACTTCGCGCTCAACCTCGACTTCCGGTGCGAGGAAAAAACCGACAGCGGCGTCATCCTCCGATGCAGCGACACCGCCGACTGGGTGCAAAACTCCCTCGAAGTGCAAATCATCCAGGAAGAACGCCCCAACGACAAACACAACACCGGCGGCATCTACGACATCTCCGCGCCAAGCCGCGCGCCCGAAATCGAACCCGGCAAATGGTATCACATGACAGTCATTGCCCAAGGAACAAAACTCCAAGTCATCCTCAACGGCGAACGCCTGACGAACATCGACCTCGCCAAATGGAATCAAGCCGGCCAGAACCCGGACGGCACGAAGAACAAGTTCAAAAAAGCGATGGCCGGAATGTCGCGTGAAGGCCGCATCGGCCTGCAAGGCCGCAAGACGATCTCCTTCCGCAACATCGTCATCGAGCGCATCGCCCCCTGAAGCGCCGGAAAGATGCCAAACAGCACAGACAATGACAGACTTGCTTTTCTGATGTAGAAACATGCCCGGCAGCATCGCATAAAAATCCCCCGCATGGGCAGGGGGTGTTTGGCACTGCATGCTCCGCGCAATAACGCTTCCCTATGAAACGCGCCCGGACAAAAAACCGCCCTCCTCTGAAAGTTTTTGTCGCCGTCCGGGTGCACTGCGGACCTCGGGTTAAACCTCGGCTACCGTGTATTGTGGTAGGGCCTGACCTTGTGTCAGGCCGCGCTGGTAACTGATATTACGCGAAGTCCGTTCCTGGGAGCGCGGGCATCGCTGCCCGCGATGCATTTTCGAAACACACCAAGCGGGCGCACGGCATTTCGCGGGCAGAGATGCCCGCGCTCCCAGGAACGGACAGCTGCGTAACATCAGCAGGTAATTCGCGGCGCGACACAAGGTCGCGCCCTACAAGCGCCGGTGCCCGCCCCACCCCGGCTACCGCGTGCTCTGGCTCCCGTAGCGCAGGCTGCCAAGCCTGCTGACGAGGCGAAGCCTCGCCCTGAAGTTTGGCATCTGACTAGACGCGGAGCTTGATGGAAAACAGGCGTTAAAAACACGCATTTTCTTCTTGCATATCTTGGATTTAAATCTATATGTCAATCCCCATCATGGGT
>JAISGL010000421.1 GCA_031263125.1 Opitutaceae bacterium
GCCTGGCGCTCCCTCCGCGAGTCGGCGGACGCGATGTATCTCGGCCTCACCCTCCCCCGCTTCCTCGCCCGCATCCCCTACGGCGCCAAGACCAGCCCCGTCGAGGAATTCGCCTTCGAGGAAGACATCACCGGCGCCGAGCACAACAACTACGTCTGGTCAAACGCCGCCTACGCGATGGGCACCAACATCACCCGCTCCTTCAAAGCCTACGGCTGGTGCGCCCGCATCCGCGGCGCCGAGTCCGGCGGCATGGTCGAAGGTCTCCCCGTCCACTCCTTCCCCACCGACGACGGCGGCGTGGACATGAAGTGCCCCACCGAAATCGCCATCGGTGACCGCCGCGAAGCCGAGCTTGCCAAAAACGGCTTCATGCCGCTCTCGCACTGGAAAAACACCGACTACGCCGTGTTCATCGGCGCCCAGTCCCTCCACAAACCCGCCGAATACGACGATCCGGACGCCACCGCCAACGCCGCCCTTGCCGCCCGCTTCCCGTATCTCTTCGCCACCTGCCGCTTCGCTCACTTCCTCAAGTGCATCGTCCGCGACAAAATCGGCTCCTTCAAGGAAAAGGAGGACATGAAAACCTGGCTCAACAACTGGATCATGCAATACGTGACCAGCGACCCCACGGCCTCCGAGGATGCGAAATCCAAGTATCCCCTGGCCGCCGCCGAAGTGGTGATGGAAGACGTGCCCGGCAATCCCGGCTACTACTCCGCCAAGTTCTTCCTCCGCCCGCACTACCAGCTTGAAGGTCTCACCGTCTCGCTGCGCCTGGTTTCCAAGCTCCCCTCCGCCAAGTCCGGCTGATTATAAAAACCGCAACCCTCACCCGGTCGCGCCGCTTTTCCACCGCGCGGCGCGACCGGTCCGGTTGCCCTTTATGAACAAAATTGCCCATCCGGCAGGGCTGCCTCGCCGAGGCCGCCGCGACCACCACAAAGCGACCGCCGGCGGTCTCGCCGATCCCGCCCTGCCGATGCTCCCGCGCCACTCCCATTCGCGACCGTCATGATTACAAACAAACCCGCCCGTTATAACTATATTACACTTTATCCATCCGCCGCTTCCGTGTGATGTCTCCCCCGCAACCACCGTCTCCCGCAATGATTGATATTATTACTAATCCCCGTCCGTCCTTCTCGCCGCCATGCCGCTAGTCGATGCATACATGAGCTATTCCGGAGGAATCGTGGGCGGCTATAAAAACGGTCGCTACAAAAATTGCTCCGAGGTGTTTGAGTTTAGCTACTCCCTGCCGGGCGACGGCGGTCTGGTACTCTCCGTCACCAAGCCCGCCGACAAGGCGAGCAACATGCTTTATTACCGCTACCTGCAATGCCGCTTCAAGGACGCGGTGGGCAAGACAGACATCAAGGACCGCACCATCGATGAGATAAGGATGGACCTGTGCCGGCGGGGAGACTTCAACAGCGACGGCTCCGTGAGCGCGGATGAATTGATCGCTTTCGTGCAATATTGTTTCAAGGGATGCCGGATTCTCTCCTATTCCACGGCATACAGCAACAACGACGCCGACGATGACATCCCCGAGGAAACGATCACGGTGGGATTCAAGGAAATGTATATGAAATACAACCGGCCCAATGACCCGTCCGAATTCGGATGGAGTTTCAGGGAGGGCAAGGCGATGCCGGTTGCCAATGCCAAGTTCCCCAAGGCCTGACCCGCCCCCCCCGCCCCCCTTCCCATACAATCATGCCCATTTACGCTTATATTAAAATCCCCGGCGTGCTGACCACCGAGTCCACCGACCTTTATTACGGGAGCCAGTGGATTCCCATCGGTTCTTATGGATTTGCCACAGGGGGGGATAATATGGCCATCAGCCTGAAATCGAAAAAGAAAGATGATGAACAAAAGGTGTCGAAAAACGATGTGGAAAATTGGAGATCAGGGGAGCTGAAAAAGGTCATGGAATTAATTAAATCATTGGAACCAAAACATCAGAGATCTAATGGAGGAAAAGAAAATGAAGATAACGTAGATAACGTAGATAACGTAGATGACGAAGATAACATATTGTTTGACACCTCCACCTCGGATGGTGGCCACTTGAAAGCAATGAAGGGGAGGCGGGATCTGCTCCAACAGGCCGGCGCGGTGGATAAAGCGCTTGTTTCGGGCACTCATATGGAAATCAAAAAACAACTGGATGCCGTCAGCCCGAAGTTGCACCAGTTTTGTTTGGAATACACGCACGGCCCTAAAAAGGGCGTGGCCTTCAAGAACAAGGTGGAGCTGCATGTCTGCCGCATGGTGGAAAAGAACAATGGGCAGCAACCGGAGTTGTTCATGGCCTATCTGCTGGAAAATTGCGGCATCTCCGATGTGGCGATCGACGCCTCCGATTCGTCAAATTTGACCGAGACTGTGGAAATTGCCTTCCAGCAAATCACCACCGCCACCAATTTCGACGGCTCGGGCTGGCTTTGCAAAAGCTGGGACATGGTGCGCGGTGAGGAAAAACCGTCCTCCTGGAAGCCCGCGCTCCCCCCGCCCCGCTCCCCCAAAAGCAGTTCAGCCCCGCCTTTCTAAGGGAACCTTGAAAAATTCACCACGGAGACCCAGAGGACATGGAGTTCAAAACCGGAGATTTATTTTTATCATTCATTTATGTTCATATTGATGAAAAACAATAAAAGCCCTTCTTCTTCCGTTCCTCCGTATTCCCTGTGCCACTAACCTTAAGCATTGATTTTTTTGCATATGATTTCCCTATGAGACAACCCAATCCAAACCAATTCACCACGGAGGGCGCCGAGGACACGGAGTCAAAGGCATTTCTCCGTGCCCTCCGTGGTGAATTTTTCAAAATGTCCCTGAGATTATTCCCGCTGAATTCGTGTCCATTCGCGGTTAAACATGATTTTTCCGATTCTTACCTGCAGCGCGCGGCACAACACACCAACACCCGCCTTTTCATGCGCGATACAAAGGGCAAAACACACAATAATATATCATGGCATTCGATGCATTCATTAAGTTCATGAAACCTGAAATTCAGGGCGAAGCAAACTCGTCCGCCGACAGCGGCGGCGAGAAAGTGCAAAATAAACATCCCGGTCTCGAAAAAGACGTGATCGAGATGGCCTCCTACGAGTTCAGCACCAGCATGGCGGTCAGCGCCAGCCGGGGCGACGGCGGCGCCGCCACCACCGGGCGCGGCAAGCTGGAACCGTTCAAGTTCACCAAAAACGTGGACTCCTCCAGTATGACCCTCGCCTTCCATGCGGCGGCGGGCACCATCTTCAGCCTCGTGCATATCCGCGTTTACGCGTCACTCGGCGACGGCGGCGGCAAGGAGCACGCGCCCAAGCAAATCGTGGAGATGAAACTCACCGGCGCCGTCATCAGCGCCTGCGAAATCAGCGCGGGCGGCGGTGACGAGCTTCCCACCGAGTCGATCACCTTCAACTACGGCTCCATCGAGATGAAATGCCAGTCCATGATCGCCAGTGCCGAGGACGGCCAGATCACCTTTGGGCCTGAAAAACGCTTTAATTGGAACACCATCACCAACAAGGGCGTAAAGGCCTGAGCAAACACATCGTATATAACTTCAATATATAACTATAATATAAAAACCAACAGGAACATTCATCATGGCATACGACGCATATCTGTTTATTGACGACATCCCCGGCGATTCCACCAGCAAAACCTGGGAGAGCGCCAAACCCAGCGCCTTCCGGCCCATCGAAATCAAAAGCTACTCGCTGAGCATTGAAATGCCCGTGGTCGAGAACCGCTCCGCCACCGGCGCGGCCACCATCGGACGGGCCAATTTTAATGACTTCGAGTGCGCCAAGAACTTCGACGGCGCGACTCCCCACCTCCTCTTCCATTGCCTCGCGGGCAAGCACATCAAGAACATCTACTGTCTTGTGTATCGCGCCACCGAGGAGGGGGAGGACCCGACGCTCTTCCTGAAAATCCACTATCAGGACAATATCATCACCGAGGTCGGCGTTTCTGGCGGCGGTGACGAGCTTCCGAACGAAACCCTCAAGTTCAGCTACGGCACGGTGAACTACGAATACACCAAGACGGACCTGCGCACTGGCAGAAAAGGCGCCAAAGCCACGTTTGTCTGGGACCGCATCAAGAACACCGGCACCAAGAGCTGATCCCAATGCGCCCTCAAGTGAGACGAAACGCCCAAGTCCGCCACAAGACGCGTTTCGTCTCACTTTTCAAACCAGTTTTTTCAACCCACTCGCCGGCAACCGCCAAATATTTTTATTATCTATTTTGTTAAAATGTTTTCCCTGTTATTTTCAGCGGCTCCTCAAGCCGGAGGCTTGCTTCAGCGCCACCATTCAAGATAGCGAGGAATGTTAACAAAGTATAATTAAGTATAATCTCTAATTTTCCCAGTTTTCCTCCCTCCTTTTTTTCCGCCCTTCGCATCCTTCGCGTCCTTCGCGGTTAATAAAGAAACTCTCCCAAACCGCCTTCATATTAGCAATTCACAATTCATAATTAGTAATTAGTAATTAGTAATTAGTAATTAGTAATTTTTTCCACCCATGCCCTCACCCACCGACTTCCTCAAGCACGCGGACCTCGACGGGGCGCTGGCGGCCGCCAACCAAGCCGTCCGCGCCGCCCCCGCCGACCCGAAGCAACGCCTGTTTCTCTACCAGTTGAACTGCGTGCTCGGTCGCTGGGACAAAGCGCTCAACCAGCTCGCGGTTTTCGCGGAGCTGTCTCCCGACCCCGAGTCGCGCCTCACCGCGCGTCTCTACCGCACCGCCATCCAGTGCGAGGTGTTTCGCGCGGAAGTGTTTGCCGGGAAACGCCAGCCCCTGCTCCTCGGCGAACCCGAGGAGTGGCTGGCCTGCCTCATGCAAGCCTGCCAGTTGCTCGCGCAAGGCCGCGTCGCCGCCGCCGCCGCGCTGCGTGACCGCGCCTTCGATGCCGCCCCCGCCACGCCCGGCGCGGTGGACGGGCGCCCCTTCGCCTGGCTCGCTGACGCCGACAACCGCCTCGGCCCGGTTGTCGAATTGTTCATGGAAGGCAATTATTATTGGGCGCCGGTCAACCGCATCCGTCGCATCGCGCTGGAGCCGCCGCAAAACCTCTGCGACCTCGTCTTCGCCCCCGCTCAATTCAAGTGGGCCAACGGCGGCGAAGCCGCTGGCTTCATCCCCGTGCGCTACGCCGCCCACGCCACCGCCGGCGCCGCTGGCACGGCCACCGCCGCAAACCCCGACCCGAAATGCCTGCTCTCCCGCCTCACGCAATGGCACGAGTTGCCCGGCAGTTTCACCATAGGCATCGGCCAGCGCATGCTGGCCACCGACGCGGAGGAAATCCCCCTCCTCGACTGCCGCGTGATCGACTTCCAGCCCGCCTGATTCCCCCCATTGTTTTCTGGACGCAAAGGATGCAAAGAACGGAAAAGCAAAATTGAAAAACCAAACCATGAAATTAACCACGGAGAACACGGAGTCGAAAGCCTTTCCCCGTGCCCTCCGAGGTGCATTAAAAATCACTCCACCCTCAATTGCGCTTACGCCACACTGCATCCTTTGCGATTAAAAAAACATCCCCAACCCGCCCACAACCCACACCCATAACCCATAATTAGTAATTAGTAATTAGTAATTAGTAATTTTTAATTCTTAATTCTCTCCCATGCCGCCCGACGACTCCTCCCTCTACAAACGCGTCCATCCCTGCCTGCTCGACCGGCTCACGGACGACGAGCCGGCCCGCCGCGAGGAAAGCCGCGCACAGCGCGTCGTCTCCGTGCAACGCTACCGCGAAGGCGTGCTGCGCGACCTCACCTGGCTGCTCAGCACCAGCGCGCACCTGCCGGTCGAGGGCGCGCGGCGGGAGTTCCGCATCGGCGATTTCCCGGAGGTCGAACGCTCCGTGCTCAACTACGGCACGCGCCACCTCTTCGGTCTCACCGCGCCCGACATGGGCGCGCTCGAAAAGGAGATGGCCGCCGCGTTGCGCGTGTTCGAGCCGCGCATCATCCCGGACACGCTCCGCGTCCGCGCATCCATGGAACACCAGCTCGTGAGCTTCGAGATTCACGGCGACCTCTGGGCCAATCCCATCCCGGAAAAATTGTATATAAAAACCCAAATCGACATCGAGGCGGGCGCCGGGCGGGCGATTTCCAGCATCAACAGTGGATAAACGCCTCCTCGATCATTATAACAACGAGCTTCGTCACCTTCGCGAGTCGGCGGCGGAGTTTGCGCGCGAATATCCCAAAATCGCCGGCCGCCTCGCCATCGACACCGCCGGCAAGGACGCCTGCCCCGACCCCTACGTCGAGCGCCTGCTCGAAGGCTTCGCCTACCTCGCCGCGCGCGTGCACCTCAAGCTCGACGCCGAGTTTCCGCGCTTCACGCAATCGCTGCTGGAGACCGTGTATCCGCATTTCCTGACCCCGGTGCCGTCGATGGCCGTGGTGAAATTCGACGCCAGCGAGAAGGACGCGAACCTCGCCAAAGGCTCCGTCGTTCCGCGCGGCAGCACGCTCAAGAGCATCCTCGGCAAAGGCGATCGCACGCCCTGCACATTCCGCACCGCGCACGACGTGCGCCTGCTCCCGGTGCGCGTCGAGGAGGCGCGCTACTTCACGCGCGACGTGCAGACGCTCGGCCTCCCGCGCCATTTGCAGGCGAAAGCCGCCCTCCGCATCCGCCTGCGCGCGACCGCCGGCCTGACCTTTGGCAAAATCGCGCTCGACCCGGTCGCGTTTTATCTGCGCGGCGCGGGCGAGCTGCCGGTGGATGTTTTCGAGCAGATTTTCGCGCACCGCCTGGGCCTCGTGGTGCAGTCGCCCGCGCAACGCGGCAAAACCGTCGGCGTGTTTGAGCCGGACGCGATCCGGCGCGTCGGCCTGGAGGAAAACGAGGCGCTGCTGCCGCCCAGCCCGCGCAGTTTCGAGGGCTACCGGCTGCTGCGCGAGTATTTCTCGTTTCCGCAACGTTTCCTGTTCACCGAACTCTCCGCGTTCGGCGGCGCGCTCGCCGCGTGCCCGAACGACAACCTGCTCGACCTCGTCATCCCGCTCGCGCAGCAGGAACCGAAACTGGAGGGGCGCATCGACGCGTCCTGCTTCGAACTGGGTTGCACGCCGGTCATCAACCTCTTCCCCAAATCGCTCGACCGCATCCAGCTCACCGAATGGCTCTCGGAGTTTCACGTCGTGCCCGACCGCAACCGCCCGCTCGACTTCGAGGTCTTCCAAATCGAGTCGGTCAGGGGACTCGGCGAAACCGCCGGCGAGGAGCAGCCGTTCCACCCGTTCTACCTTGCGAAGGACACCGACATGTCCTCCGCCGCCTACTACACATCGATCCGCCAGCCGCGCGTGCTCACGGCCCGCGAAAAACAATTCGGCAAAAAATCCGACTACACCGGCACGGAGGTTTTTATCTCGCTCGTGGACGCCAACGCCGCGCCCTATCGCGCCGACCTGCGCCAGCTCGGCATCCACGCGCTTTGCACCAACCGCCACCTGCCCATCCAGATGGCGATCGGCGTCGCCGCCGCCGATTTCACCATGGAAACCAGCGCGCCCATCACCGGCATCCGCTGCATCTCCGGCCCGACCGGCCCGCGCCCCTCGATGGCCGAGGGGCGTTTCTCGTGGCGGCTCATCAGCCACCTTTCCCTCAACTACATGTCGCTCGTGAACTCCGGCGCCGGCGAAGGCGCCTCGGCCCTGCGCGAAATCCTGAAACTCTACGTCGAGGACGGCAACCGCGAGCTTGCCCGTCAGGTGGAGGGCCTCACCGGCGTAAGCGCGCGCTCCGTGGTGCGCCGCTCGCCAGCGGCGGGACCGATCTCATTCGCGCGCGGCTTGGAAATCGCCCTCGAATTCAACGAGGACGCCTTCGAGGGCACGGGCGTTTTCCTCATCGGCTCCGTGCTTGAAAACTTCCTCGCAAAATACGCCTCGATCAACGCGTTCACCGAAACCGTCATCCGCACCGCGCAACGCGGCGAGATCGGCCGCTGGCGCCCGATACTCGGCAAACGCCCCGTCCTATGAGCGACCCACTCGAAAAGGCGATCACCTCGATGGACTTCTTCCGCGCCGTCCGGCTCATCGACGCGGCGCACCCCGACCTGCCGCGCATCGGCGCGGCATTTTCGCCCGCGCGGGAATGCGTGCGCTTCGGCCAGTTGCCCGAACTCACCTTCGCGACCTCGCCGCTCGAGTCGTTTGTCCCGGCCACCGAAACCTCGCCGCCGCGCCTCAACGTCAACTTCCTCGGCCTGCTCGGCCCCAACGGCCCGCTGCCCGTCCACATCACCGAGTATATCCGCGACCGCATGCGCAACCACGGCGACCGCACGCTCATCGCCTTTCTCAATCTCTTCAACCACCGCCTCATCTCGCTCTTCTACCGCGCCTGGATGGTCAACCAGCTCGCGCTCGACCTCGACCGCCCCGCCGAGCAGAATTTTTCCTATTACATCGGCAGCCTCTTCGGCGCGGGCGCCGACCCCAACCGCGACACCGACAGCGTCCCGCTCAACTCACGACTCTATTTCACCGGACGCCTCTCAAGCCAGTGCCGCAACGTGCAAGGACTCCAGTCCATCCTGCGCGAATTTTTCGACGTGCCGGCCACGCTGGAAACACTGGTCGGACGCTGGCTGCCCCTCCCCGAAGACAGCCGCCTGCGCCTCACCGGCGCGCCCGCCACCTGCACACTCGGCCAGACCGCCATCATCGGCTCCCGCGTGTGGGACACCCAACTCTCCTTCCGCGTGCATATGGGACCGATGAATTTCGCCGACTACCAACGCCTCCTTCCGCGCGGCGACTCCTTCCGCCGCCTGCGGGACTGGATACTCGACTACGCCGGCGCGGAGTTTTTCTGGGACGTGCGCCTCATCCTCCGCGCGGACGAAATCCCCCCGCTCCGCCTCGG
>JAISGL010000475.1 GCA_031263125.1 Opitutaceae bacterium
CAACGGGGTTGCCTAATAACATTGCCATAAAGCACTCGCGCTTCAGCGGTTCAATCCTAGGCAACCTCTTCGAGGTTGTGACAATTTTTTCCCCTTTTCCCAGGGTAGCGACTGCGTCGTAACCCTGGGCTGAATTAGGAAACGGCTTCGCCGTTTTTGTGCCCTTCGACGCTGCTCCGGGTCCCTCACTTGATTGCTACCTTTCGCAATTACACCCCTGCTTTGCTGATGCATTTATTGATGGATTTATTGATACATTCGTTGATGCATCGGAGAGCAGGCTTGGCAGCCTGCGCTACGGCTGAATCACGAGCGCGGGCATCGGCTTCGAGGGCAGGAGTGTGCCGGGGGCGATGGGAAACCCGCGCAGAAATTCGGGGGCGGGGAGCATTTTGCCGCCGGGGCGCTGGAGGCGGTGGACGCGCAGGATGTTGCCGTCGCCGGCAGCGATGTGGAGGGCGTGGTTGCCGGAGGGGAGGATTGTGCCGGGGAGTGGGGGGGCGGGGGACGGAGGGACAGAAGTTTGGGGGGAAGGAGGGACGGAAGTTTGTGTTTCGGAACACGGGCTGGAAGCCCGTGCTATTTCGGGACACGGGTTGGAAGCCTGTGCGAAATCCGCCTGGCCGAATTTTATCGGGTGGCCGGCGATTTCGACCAGACACGCGGGCCACGGGTAGAGGCCGTTGATGCGGGCGGCGAGTGTCGCGGCGGGGGCGGTGAAATCGAGGGCGACGTCGGTTTTTTCGAGGCGGCGGCAGTAAGTGGCGGCGGATTCGGTTTGTCCGGTGAAGGAGAGCGTGTTGGTTGCGAGGCGGGGGAGCGAGCGAGCGACGAGGGGGACGCAGGCGGCGGCGAGTTTTTGCTCGACGTCGAGCGCGGTGTCGAGCGGCGCGATGGGGACGCGTTCAACGTCGGCGACGGGGCCGGCGTCGAGTTTGCGGACGATGCGCATGAGCGAGACGCCGGTTTCGCGTTCGCCGCAGGCGGTGGCGGTCTGGATGGGCGACGCGCCGCGATATTTGGGGAGGAGCGAGGTGTGGAGGTTGAGCGTGCCGAGGCGGGGCGTGTTGATGAGGGCGTCGCGGAGGATGTGGCCGTAGGCCATGATGAGGGCGGCGTCGGGCGCGAGCGCGGCGAGGCCGGCGCGGGTTTCATCGGTGAGTTTTTCGGGCTGGAGGACGGGGATGTCGCGTTCGAGCGCCCAGAGTTTGATGGCGTTGGGCTGGATTTTCTGGCCGCGGCCCGCGGGGCGGTCGGGTTGCGTGTAGATGGCGGTGATGCGCGCGTGCGCCGCGCCGTCGGGGCTGGCGATCCAGTTGAGGAGCGGCAGGGCAATCGGGTCGGAACCCATGAAGACAAGGCGGAGCGGAGCGGTCATGAGGCAGGGAGCGTGGCTTTGCGGAGCGGCGTTGGGAATAGCGAAATGCGGCCGGCGCGCTGGCCCTCCGCGTGACACCAGATAATAAATATTCCGCAATCTGTTTCTTTACGCCGCGCGCCCGGAGCGTTTTTGTGGGCAAACGTGAAGGTTATATTAAAACAACATTTAACCGCCACTCAACCTAACCGCCAGCTAAACGCCAGTTAACCGCCACCTAACCGCCCAAACCTAAACGCCGCCTCGCCGCAAAACCAAAATGAAGTCCAAAATCCCATGCCTCGCCCTCGGAGTGCTCGCGCTCCTTGCCACCTCCTGCTCCAAGCCAAACCAACCCATGCACCTCACGGTCGAACATCGCATCTCTCCCATCGGCATCGACGCCACCTCGCCGCGCTTCTCCTGGTGGCTCGGCGACGCGCGCCCGAATGCCACGCAAACCGCATCCGAAATCGTGATCGAAACACTCGCCCCCGACGGACGCACGCCCGCCGAACGCTGGACGACCGGCAAAATCGCGACAGCCGCCTCCGTCGACGTCGTGCCCGCCGGCTTCACTCCGCAACCCGCCACGCGCTACCGCTGGCAGGTGCGCACGTGGGACGCGCAGGACAAGCCCTCCGAATGGAGCGTCCCCGCATATTATGAAACCGGCTTGATGGACAACGCCGCGTGGAACGACAGCGCATGGATCACCCACCCCGCGCGCGACCACCTCCACCCCGAAAGCGTCCCCGCCGCCTGCATGCGCACCACGTTCGCCACCGGCAAACCCATCGCGCGCGCCCGCCTCTACGCCACCGCGCGCGGCCTGTTTGAACCGTGGCTCAACGGCAAACGCGTGGGCGACGACTACTTCGTCCCCGGCTGGACCGATTACGCGAAGACCAACCAATACCTCACCTACGACGTCACGCCGCTCCTCCAAAAAGGCGACAACTGCCTCGGCGCAATCGTCGGCGACGGCTGGTATGCCGGGAGACTCATGTGGAGAAAGCAGAAAAACTTCTACGGCCAGGAACCCGCGTTGCGCATGCGGCTCGAAATCCTCCACTCCGACGGCACGCGCACGGTCGTCGCGACCGGCGAAAACTGGCGTGTATCCGAAGGACCAATACGCACGTCCGACATCTACGACGGCGAAAACTACGACGCCCGCCTCGACCCCGGCCCGTGGAACACCGCCGCATACGACGACGCGAAATGGAAACCCGCCACCGTCGTCACGGACGGCAAAACCGGTGACCGACTCGTCGGCAAAATCGTGCAACCCGTGCGCGTCACGCAAACGCTCGCGGCAAAATCCGTGACCAAAAGCGGCGAAGGCGCGTGGATTTTTGACTTCGGGCAAAACATGGTCGGCATCCCGCGCATGAAACTCTCCGGACGCGCCGGCCAGACCGTCACGCTGCGCTACGCCGAGATGCTCCAGGACAACGGACAACTCTACACCGAAAACTACCGCTCCGCGAAATCGACCGACACCTACACATTCGCGCGCGACGGCGTGGTCGAGTGGTCGCCCACGTTCACGTTTCACGGCTTCCGTTACATCGAGATTTCGGGCGTCAGCGAAAAACCGACGCCCGACGCGCTCAAGGGACTCGTCCTGCACAACGAAATGGAACCCACCGGCGAATTCACCACGTCCAGCGCGCTCGTGAACCGGCTCCAGGACAACATCACGTGGGGTCAGCGCGGCAATTTCCTCGAAGTGCCCACCGACTGTCCGCAGCGCGACGAACGCCTCGGCTGGACGGGCGACGCGCAGATTTTCGCGCGCACCTCCGCGTTCAATTACGACGTGCGCGCCTTCTTCGAAAAATGGATGGGCGACCTGCGCGACGCGCAATTTGACGACGGCGGCGTGCCCAACTTCATCCCCTCGCTCGGGCAAAAAGGCACCGCCGCCGCATGGGGCGACGCCGTGACGATCGTGCCGTGGGCGGTGTATCAACTTTGCGGGGACAAGCGCATCCTCGAACAAAATTACGACGCGATGAAACGCTGGATCGCTTACCTGAAAAACAGCGCCCCCGAAGGCATCCGCCCCGAGCAGGGCTACGGCGACTGGCTCGCGCTCGACAAGGAAAACCCGAAACGCAACGACGACACCAACACGCCAAAATCGCTTGTCGGCACCGCGTTTTACGCCTGGTCCACCGAACTCACCGCGCGCACCGCCGACGTGCTCGGACACGCGGATGAAGCGAAGGCGCTTCGCGAACAACGCGACTACGTGCGCGACGCCTTCCAGAAAAAATTCATCGCCGCCGACGGCACGGTCGCCGGAAAAACGCAGACCGGCTGCCTGCTCGCGCTCGCGTTCGATCTCGCGCCTGAAACACAACGCGAAAAAATCCTCACCGATCTCGTCGCCGACATCGAGGCGCGCGGCTGGCACCTCTCGACGGGCTTCGTCGGCACCGGCATCCTCATGCCCACGCTCTCCGCGTGCGGCCGCAACGACGTCGCGTTCAAACTGCTCATGCAGGAAACGTATCCCGGCTGGCTTTATTCGATCCACCAAGGCGCGACGACGATGTGGGAACGCTGGAACAGTTACACGAAAGACAAAGGCTTCGGCCTCGCCAGCATGAACTCCTTCAATCACTACGCCTACGGCGCCGTCGGCGAATGGATGTACGCCACGATTGGCGGCCTGAACGCCGTGGAGCCGGGCTACAAAAAAATCCTGATCAAACCCGTCATTGGCGGCGGCCTCACCCACGCGCGCTGCACGCTCAAAACCCCCTACGGCACGCTGTCGAGCGACTGGAAACTCACCGGCGACACTTTTGAACTTAAAACCGTGGTGCCGCCCAACACGACCGCGACAATCGAACTGCCGGACGGCACCCGCGAAGAATCCGGCTCCGGCGCCCGCACCTGGCGTGTGAAATTAAAGTAGAGGGTTCTTCGACGTTTTCAATGCAAGGGGGTCGAGAACAGGTGCGAACGAACGTGGTGGGAGTGTAATTGCGGAAGGTAGCAATCAAATGAGGTACCCGGAGCAGAGCCGAAAGGAGAGGGTCGAAGGGCGCAAAAACGGCGAAGCCGTTTCCCAATGAAGCCCAGGGTTGCGACACAGTCGCTACCCTGGGAAAAGGGGGGG
>JAISGL010000489.1 GCA_031263125.1 Opitutaceae bacterium
GTTTTTGTGGCGCGGATGATGCGCGCCACTTCGATCAGGGGATCGCGAATGAGCTGGTAGCCATCGGAGGGCGGGACGAGCGCGGGGCGCTGGATGTGCGGATTGTAGTAGGGGGAGCCGCAGGTGATGTTCACGATGGCCACGCCCCAGCTTTGCAGGAGTTTCAGATATTCGATGGGTTCGGAGAGGTCGAATTCTTCCGGGTTGTCGGGGTTGACGCCGAAACCGTGGCGGTAGGGGCGGTGTGCGGTATAATCTTCAGGTATGCCAGGGCCTGGTGCGCCGGGTTTGGTTTTGGCCGGGTCGGGGCGGTGGGGGACGAGGTCAAACGCGGAAAGCCGCACGCCGATGATGAGGCGCGGGGCGGTTTGCCGGATGCCTTGTATGATTTCGCGCGCGAGGCGTGTGCGGTTTTCGAGCGTTTCGCCTCCGTAGGGGCCGGGGCGGGCGCGCGCCGAGAGAAATTCGTGCAGCAGATAACCGTGGCATTGTTTCACGTCGACAAAGGGGACGCCTTCGCGTTCGCACATCATGGCGACGCACACGAATTTTTCGACGAGGCGTTTCAATTCGTCGTCGGTGAACACGGCGGCGTCGGAGGTGACCTGGAACTTGCGGTCGAGGATGGGATGGCGGTAGGCGACGCGGGGTTCGAGGCGCTTCTTTTCGTTGGGCCGGCAGAAGCGTCCGGAGTGCGTGAGTTGCACGCCCCAGAGCAGGTCCGATGTGGTGTCAAAGCATTCGCGGTGCGCGTCGAGCGCCTGGCCGGCGGTCGCGACAATCGCGCCTATGGTTTCTTCGCGCAGGATGAGTTGATTGGGATTGGCGCGGCCTTCGGGCGTCACGGCCATGGCTTCCAGGCCCCAGAGCAGTTTGGCGCCGGATTGCGCGAAGCGTCGCCAGCGGCGGGCAACAAGTTCGTTGGGGTGGCCGTCCGTGCCGGCGTCCCAGCCTTCCATCGGATGGATGGCCCAGCGGTTGCCGACCGTGACGGGGCCGATGCGCATGGGCGCGGCCAGTGGAGAGGTCTCGGCTGTCTTGATGCCGTCGTCCACCGGAATATCAATTCCGAGGGCGGCCATTCGCTGGCGAAACGCGGCGGTGTCGCGCAGCGTGGCGATTTTAATAATGTTTTGTCCGGGTTGTCCGGATTGTCCGGGTTGGGGAGTTGTCATGGTTTTATATTGTTTTATATTGTTTTATAATTTTGCGAGTGTGGTTGTGGTGGAAATGCGAAATGCGGAGTTTGATAATGCGGAATGCGGAGTTTGATAATGCGGAGTTCGGAATATGGAATATGGAATGCGGGGGGGGAATATGGAATGAATGACAGATGTTACGCGGCAGCGCCTGGGAGCGCGGGCATCTTTGCCCGCGATGCGTTGTCGAAATACAACAGGCGGGCGCACGGCATTTCGCGGGCAGAGATGCCCGCGCTCCCAGGAAAGGCATTCGCGTTGCTGCATAACATCGGTGAATCAGAAACTGTAGAATGTATAATATTTGCCCCCGGCCATGCGCTGGATGAGGAGGGCGAGTTCCATCGCGTGGTAGTCGCCCCACATGCAGGATTCGCCGCAGGGAATTTTTTGGCCGCGCGGGATGTGGTCCCAGCCGTTGGGGCGGTGATAGACGCTGTGGAGGAGCAGGCCCTGGTGTTTCGGCGCGGTGGAGAGATACGGTTCGCTGAAGAGCGTGCGCGCGGTGGTGAGGCCGGCGGCCATGTAGCGGGCCGCGGCTTTGGGTTGTTTTTTCGCGAGGTAATTCGCGAGGCGGATGAGACCTTGCGCGGAGATGGCGGCGGCGGAGCTGTCAACGGGTTCGTGGTCGTTGAAAGGCTCGGCGGGGCGGTCGAGATAACCGCCCATGTGCGCGAGGCCGGGCGCGCCGGTGTCCCAGTAGGGAATGCCGTCGGCGGGCGTTTGCGCGAGGTGGAAATCGGCGGTGGCGCGGGCGGTTTCGAGGAAGCGGGCGAGGATGGCGGATTTGCCGCCGTGGGGTTTCAGTTCGGCGTCGGGGAGCGTGGAGAGGAATTCGAGTTGCTCGGAATAACCGCAGAGAATCCACGCGAGGCCGCGCGTCCACGTGGTGAAGGGCGAGTAGCCTTGTTGCGAACTGGGGCAGCGGTAGGAGCCGTCGTTGATGTTGAAAATGGATTCGTGGGCGACGCGTCCGCGGACGTCGTAGGCGTCGCGGTTTTTGCCGAGGTAGACGTTGTGGCGCGCGGTGGTGCCGGCGTGCTGGAGGAGGCGCGCGAGGAGCGGGATTTTGCGGTCGCGCTCGCCCATGAGGACGTGGCCGAGGCGGTGCGAGAGCGCGAGGGCGCGGAGCGAGCGGACGGTGTCGGAGAAGAGCGAGTGCGGGCCGTTGAACGAATAGATGTAGCCGGTGCCGCCGGGGAGCGCGGTCCAGCGGGCGGCTTGCACGGCGCCGCTGATTTTGAGCGCGAGTTCGTAGAAATCGATGTCGCCGGCGGTGGCGGGGGCGAGTCCGGCGCGGGCGAGGTGGAGGAGGTTTCCGTAGGTGGAGACGTTGTTGAAACCGTGGTCGTGGACGCCGGTGTGGCTGACGTGGGTGGCCATGTGGCGGCGGGTGTTTTCGCGTCCGAGGGCGAGGAGTTTTTTGTCACCGGTGGCGGCGTAGGCGAGGATGGGCATGCCGAATTGGAAGCCTTGCGTCCACTCGGTCCAGCCGCGCGAGGTGTAGTGGCCTTCGATGGTGAAAACGGGCGTGCCTTTGGCGGGATTCCACGCGCGGTTGAGGAGGGCGATTTTTTTCGCGGCGGTGGCGAAGAGGCGCTGCGTGTCGGGGAGAAGCGAGGCGGGCGTGAGGGTTTGATCGATGGTAATCATGATGAAAAGTGGCGGGTGGCGAGTAGCGAGTGACGGGTGGGAGGCCGGCGTGAACTTACAGTTTCCGAAGCGTGAAGCCGCCGTCGATGGGGATGACCGCGCCGGTGGAAAACGGCAGCAGTCCGGCGACGACGGCGCGGACGGCGCGGCCCACGTCGTCGGGCGTGCCCCAGCGGTTTTGCGGGACGTTGCCGCCGGCGAGGAACCGGTCGTATTTGGTTTTCACCGCGCTGGTCATGTCGGTCGCCATGATGCCGGGGCGCAGCTCGACGACCTGGATGTTTTCGGAGGCGAGTCGCAACGCCCAGAGCTGCGCGGCCATGGCGAGTCCGGCTTTCGAGATGCAATAATCGCCGCGCGAAATGGAGGCGGTGTTGGCCGAGGTCGACGTGACAAAGATGATTTTGAAACCGCCGTGAAGCGCGCAACCGGGCCTGGCGGCGAGCCAGTGATTGGCGACGGCTTGCGTGAGAAAATACGGGCCTTGCAGGTTTGTGCGGATGAGGTGCGCGAAGGATTCCTCGGTGGCGTCGGTGATGTCGGCGCGGTTTTTCGGGGCGATGCCGGCGTTGTTCACGAGGGCGTCGATGCGTCCGAGTTGCGCGAGCGTTTCGGAGACGAGGCGCGCGCGGTCGGCGGCGCTGGAGATGTCGGCTTGGATGGGGACGAAACGTTGCGCGTCCGGCTTGGGCGCGGCGGCGCGGCAGAGGGCTGCGGTTTCGTTGGCGGCGTCGAGGTTGCCCGCGTAGTTGATGACGACGGAGCAGCCTTGTCCGGCGAGCTGAAGGGCGATGCCGCGTCCGAGTCCGCGGCTTGCGCCGGTGACGAGAATGACGGGTGGGGGGGAATCAGGCATGGGCAAAGCATACGCGAACAAGGGGCGCGGGCGTGAGGATTTTGTCGTTTCAAATCAGGACAAAACCGACTTTGCTTTTATGCATATGCCCAAGGCGCGTTTCCGTTCACTTCTCATCGACAAGGTCGGCGTGCGAATGCCGGGGTTGCGCGTGATGCGTTTTGCGTTGCACCGGCACATGGTGGAGCACGCATCCGTCGGGCAACACCGCCACGCGTGGTGCCAGGTGCTGTTTTATCTGGACGGGCAGGGCGTGCAGGAGATGCGCGGCACGCGCGCGCGCATCGAACCCGGCACGCTCGTGGTGCTGCCGCCGGGCGCGCCGCATGCGTTTCACAGGGAAAAAGCGCGTCCGCCGCTCTGCCTGATGGTGGATTTCAAAATGGCGGGGGCGCGCAAACAAAAAGTCGAGGTGTGCGGCCTCGCCCGCTCGGAGCTGGCGGACGTGCGCAGGCATCTGGCGCATTTGATGAGCCTTTACGAGGGCGCGGGAAAGGAGTTTCGCTGGGAATGCGTGCCGGTCATGCTGCAACTGCTGATCATGTTTCTGCGCGCGGCGGGCTGGATCGCGCGTTTGCGACCGGCGCATGGCGACGAACGGGGCGGCGCCGCGGTCAGGCAATTGCTTGGGAAAATGGACATGAACGCGCCGCTCGCGCAAACCGTGCGGCAAAGCGGCTACCAGCGTGACTACCTGAACCGCCTGGTGAAGCGCGAAACCGGCCTGACGCTCGGGCAGTATCGCGCGCAACAACGTCTGGCGCGCGCGAAGGAATTGCTGGCGCAGGGCATGCGTGTCGCCGACGTGGCGGCGGATGCCGGGCTGCCCGACCAGAGTTATTTTGCGCGCTGGTTTCGCAAGCAAACGGGCCGCACTCCATCGGCGTGGAGGTAGTTAAATCACCGATGTTACGCGGACGGCGGGATTTTGCAGGGCCTGACCTTGTGTCAGGCCGCGAATTACTGTGCGGCTTCCTACGCGAGCGCGGCCTGACACAAGGTCAGGCCCTACGAAATCCTGCCAGTCGCGTAACATCAGTGAATAAAAACC
>JAISGL010000167.1 GCA_031263125.1 Opitutaceae bacterium
GCGCCCGGTCATGGCCAGCCCTTCGGGCCATCACCTGCGGCGATGCCATCTCCGCGCTGTCGCGCTCCGTCAACCACCGGCTTATCTCTGGCAAGCCTCCGGCTTGCCCCGGCGGTCTCTCGGCGAGACCGCCCTGCCAAAAACCGACCTTCGCGTAACATCAGTTATCTGTGCGACCTCCCACGCGTGTGCGGCCTCCCACGCATGCGCGGCCTCCCACGCGTGCGCAACCTCCTACACATGCGCGGCCTGACACAGGGTCAGGCGCTGCGAAATCCTGCCGTTCGCGTAACATCAATCACACCCTGTTTTTTGCGGATTCGCTTTTCTGTCTTTTCAACGGACGGTTCCCAAGTATTTTACCCACTTTCCCAATTTCACATCCCACACACATGAACCGCCCAAGCGCCCAGACAAAACGACTGCAACAGATTGATGGCTGGGTGTTCCCTTATGTCTGCGCGTGCTTCACGCTCTGGCGCCGGCTCATGGACCTGATTTTCAGGCCGGACACACGCACGCCGCCAAAGAGCATCATTTTCCTGAAACTGGCCGAGCAGGGTTCCACGGTTCTGGCAAACGAGGCCATCCGCCAGGCCGTCGCAAAGGTGGGGCGCGGAAATGTGTTTTTCCTCATGTTCGAGGAAAACCGTTTCATCCTCGACGTGATGGACCTCATCCCGCGTGAAAACGTGCTCACGATTCGCACGAGGTCCGCGGTGTCGATGGTGACAAACTGCCTTTCGCGGCTGCGGGAAATCCGCCGGCGCAAAATCGACGCGTGCATCGACATGGAGTTTTTTGCGCGTTCGTCCGCCGTGATCGCCTACATGATGGGCACGCGCATCCGCGTCGGGTTCCACTGCTATTTTGGCGAGGGGCCGCATCGCGGGAATCTGTTCACGCACCGCGTGCTGTATAATTCGCACCTGCACGCCTCGAAGACGTTTCTCACGCTCGTGCGCGCGCTCGACAACGCACCGGGGGAGTTTCCGACGTTCGGTTACGCGCCGCCCGCGGAGATGTCGCTGGCGCACTTCCAGCCGCGTGACGACGAGCGCGCCGGGGTCGCGGTGATGCTGCGCGAACTCGCGGGGACGGACGCCTCCGGGCGCACGCGCCGCATCGTCCTGCTCAATGCAAACGCGAGCGACCTGATGCCGCTGCGCCGCTGGGAAAACAGCAACTACGTCGCGCTCGCGAAACAGTTTCTGGAGACGTTTCCCGACGCGGCGGTCGCCTTCACCGGCGCGCCTTCGGAGGCTTCGAAAGTCGCGCGGCTCGTCGCCGACATCGGCTCGCCGCGCTGCTTTTCGCTCGCGGGGAAAACGACGCTGCGGCAGTTGCTCATCGTCTACAGCCTCGCGGAAATCCTCGTGACCAACGACAGCGGGCCGGCGCATTTCGCGGCGCTCACGCCGGTCGACGTCGTGGTGCTTTTCGGCCCCGAGACGCCGCTGCTTTTCGGCACGCTCAGCCCGCGCAACCACAACATCTGGCTCGGCCTCGCCTGCTCGCCGTGCATCAACGCGTGGAACAACCGCCAGACGGCCTGCGCCAATAATCTCTGCATGAAAAACATTCCGGTGTCGCAAGTGTACGAGACCGTTTGCACCGTATACAAACAACGCCTTTCCCAAATTCAATGAACGAAAAAACAACGCCTTCTTCATCGAGGCACACAAAGTCTCCGGCGCCCGCGCCGAGACAATATGCAACAACGCCGCCGACGCCTCCTCCGCCGTCGTCCCCGCAGCCTCCGCCGGTTTCGCCAGCCCAGCTGGTCGGAGCATCCGCGTTTGCGTCCACGCCCACGCCTGCGTCCGCGCCCGCGCCCGCCGTCCGGCATGACTGGCACAAAATCCTGCTCTTCGCCGCCGTCATCGTGGCGACGGGGTTGTTCGTGGCGTCGCCCGCGTTTCACGGCACGTGGCTCTGGGACGACGATCAGGAAATCACGGCCAATCCCGCTCTCAGCAACGGATTCGCCGGACTGCGGGAAATATGGAAGGGCAACGTCGGCGCCGACTATCTGCCGCTCAAGACCACGATTCTCTGGGCCGAGTGGCAGATATGGCAGTACGACAACACATGTTATCATATTATAAACGCCTTCTGGCATGTCGTGTGCGCGCTGCTCCTGTGGCGACTGTTTTCGCTGCTGCGGATAAAATGGGCGTGGATAGGCGGACTGTTGTTTGCGATACATCCGGTGCTCGTCGAATCGGTGGCGTGGGTGTCCGAGCAGAAGAATACAATATCAATGATATTCATGCTGCTGTCGGCGATAACATATATAAAACACCACGAGGGCGGGAAGCCGGTCAACCTTGTCATTTCACTGGTGATGTTTGTCGCGGCCCTCCTCAGCAAGAGCGCCGTCATCATGCTGCCGTTCTGTTTTGTGCTGTATGCGTGGTGGCGCGACAATAAATTCGAGGTGCGCGATTTGCTCCTGCTGCTCGCCGTCGGCGGCGCGATGGTCGCCACGCTGGGCCTCGGCTGGGCAATATCGAGGCGGGGCATGAAATATCTCATGCTCATGCTGGCGGGCGGGGCGGTGAGCGGCCTGTTTGTTTATCTGTGGTGGATAATAAGGCGCGGGGAATGGAAATATGTGTGGGAATTCGCGCTCACGATGTTCCCGTATTTTGTCATCGTGGTGCTGGCGGCGGTGATCACGGTCCACTTCCAGTATAAAAACGCAATCGGCGCGGAGGTCATCCCCGTCGGCGGCGTCTGGTCGCGCTTCGTGATCGCGGGCGCGGCGGTGTTTTTCTATCTCAAGCAATGCGTCTGGCCGTTTGCGCCCTATGAGTTGATACCGATTTATCCGCGCTGGGAGGTGCCGGAAAATCCGCCGCTCTGGATGTTTCTGCCGTGGGTGGTTTTTGCCGCGCTTATATATTTGTTCTGGGCTTATCGCAAGACATGGGGACGCCACATGATACTCGGCCTCGGCTTTTTCTTCGGCTTCCTCGTGCCGGTGCTCGGGTTTGTGGACATGTCCTACATGCGCATCACCTGGGTCGCGGATCATTTCTTGTATATTCCCGTGATCGGCGTGATCGGCCTGCTCGTGGCGGGCGCGGCGAAAGTGTACGACGGCATCACGCCGCGCGGCAAACCGTGGGCGATGGGCGCGGGAATCGCCGGCCTCGCGCTGATTTCGCTCGACGCGAATTTATACAGTGACGTGTTTCTCAACGAAACCAACATGTGGCGCTACACGCTTTCAAAAAACCCGAACGCGTGGCAGGCACACAGCCGCTACGGGAAAGTGCTCCTCGACAGCGGCAACCGCGACGCGGCGTTTTATCATATACAGCAATCCAACCGCCTGCGCCCCGACCTCGCCGAGACCAACAACAACATGGGCGTGCTCCTCCTGCAAAAAACGCGCAACGACGAGGCGATTCCGTATTTTGGCCGCGCGGTCCGGCTCATGCCCATCGGCGCGTTTCTGGTGAATTACGCCAACGCGCTGACACAGGTGCAGCAGGGCGCCACCGCCGCGCCCGTGTATGAAAAAGTGCTCAAGGCCGACGGCGGCCCGCCGCTGGCGAAAATGCTGAGGGACAATGGCAGCCAGGCGCTCGAAAGATTGTTCGCCGAAAGGGGCGGCGCCACGCTCGGCGACCTGGTCAGGGAGCCGGGCGGCGAGGCGCTGGGCAAATTGCTCAGGAAAAAAAGCGGCAACTCGTACGAACGCGTGCTCGGATTGCGCGGCGCCGCGGCAATCGAGGAATTGATAAAGCTGCACGTCAGCGAAACCCTTGACGATTATCTAAAGGCCAAAAGCGTCGAAACCCTCGAAAACCTCGTGAAGGAAAAAGGCGGCGAGGGGCTTGAAAACCGCCTGCGCGACCGCGGCATCCTCGACAACCTGCTCAAGCTGCCCGGCGGCGACGAGCTGGCGCGGGTGCTGAAAAAGAAAGGCAGCGACGCCTACCTGTCGTTTCGCGGCATGCGGGGCAGCGACTCCTACGAATCCATGATAATGACGATGCGCGATGATCCGCTCGCGGCGATGTTCGGAATGTCCGGCGGCGAACAGCTCGCGCAATTGCTCAAGTCAAGCGGCGGCGACAGCATTATAAAATTGCACAAGATGGACGGCACCGAGGCGCAGGGCATCCTGGCCGAGATGCTGGGCGGCGACCCGATCACGCGGCTGGCGGAGGTGGAAGGCGGCAGCGGCAACCCGAACCTCCCGATTTATTGGACAAACTACGGCGTCGCGCTCATGCAGGCGAACCGCCGCGACGACGCCGTTGTCGCCCTGCAAAAGGCGCTCAAGCTCAACCCCAACCTCGCCGACGCCCGCCGCAACCTGGAAATCGCGCAAGGCGCAAGCCAGCCGCAACCGCAGCCCGCCCTCCGGCAGGACTTGCGTTTCCCGATGTCGAACATGCCGGGCACCGCCGGCGTGCCGCTGCAAATCCCGTCAATATTCCTCAACAAGTGAGCATGGAAACCGATCATGGAAACCAGACACGATTTGAAAAACATCCCCATGAATACACCCGAGACCACACCCGGGACCACACCCGCGGACACCACCGCGACCACATTCGTTGAAAAATTAAAGAAACTCCGGGCCTGGCTCGCAACCGTCGCGCGCCGGGCGTGGGGTCGCTGCGGCGCGCATCTGCCGTGGTGCGCGGCATTGCTTGTCATTGTGCTGAGCCTGTTCGGCGAGCATCTGTTTTCAAAGGAAAATGTATATTCGAAGGAGGGCAACGATGTGTACAGCCAGTATATATATCAGCAGGATTTCATACACAACGAGGCCACGCGCGACCGGCCCGCGACACCGGTCTGGAAGGGAGTCCCGCCTTTCAGCCTTCCGCTCTGGAATCCCTACACCTACGGCGGGCATTCGTTTGTCGGCGATTCGCAGGCGGCGTTGTATTATCCGCCCACGTGGTTTGCCGCGTTCCTGCCGACGACCGCGGCGATCAATGTGTTGATGGCGTTCCACACGTTTGTGATCGGGCTGGGTTTGTACATGTGGGCGGTGTGGCGCGGATTGCGGCCCGCGTCCGCGTTTGTCGGCGGGGTGATCGCGATGCTCTGCGGGACGTACTTCATGCACATCTACGCCGGGCACATGTCGAATCTCGGCTCGATGGCCTGGGCGCCGTTTGTATTCTGGGGCATCGACGGGTGGCTGCGCGCGCACCGTTTCAAGTGGGTGGTGCTCGCCGCCGCCGCCGCCGCGTTGCAGATTTATGCCGGCCATGCGCAATACGCCTATTACACCGCGATTGTCGCGGGATTGTATTCGCTGATATTCATGTGGTCGCCGGAACGCCGTCTCGTGACGGCGCTCGGGTTGCTGGCGATTTATCCGCTGGCTGCCGCGTTCTCGGCGGTGCAGTTGCTGCCGTCGTACGGCGCCATGCTGGAGTCGGTGCGCGCGGGCGGCACGGATTTTGACTTTGCAAAAATGTTCGGCCTGCCGCCGGAAAATCTGCTCACGATGTTCGCGCCGTGGTTTTACGGCGGCTCGAAGGAAGTGGTTTACTGGGGGCGCTGTTATCTTTGGGAAATGCAATTATACATCGGCGTGGCGGGGCTGGCGCTGGCGCTGTTTGGCATCGGCGGGCAAAAGATGCACGACCGCGTCCGCTGGGCCGGGTTGTTCGCGTTGATATTCCTGCTGGCGTTCGGCGCGAATGTGCCCGCGTTGTATAAAGTTTTATATAAGCTGGCGCCGTTCTACGCATCGTTCCGGGGCGCGTCGAAGTTTGTATTTTTTGCCGGGTTGTTCGGCGCGCTTCTGGCGGCGACGGGCATCAACCGCCTGTTCGGCAAGGAGAAGCCCGCGATGGCGTGGGGCGCGGTTTGCATCGCGCTCGGCGTCGTGTGCCTGATATTCGGCGTCTCGTTTGGCGGCGGGGCGTGGGAGTCGGTGAAGGACTGGATGATGAAATCCGGCGAAAGCTACCTGAATCCGAACTACTGGCTGCAAGACGGCAGGACGGAGGCCGCCATCGCGTTGAGCGGGACGGCGCTGAAAATCGGGGGTGCGTTGCTTCTGGCCGCCGGCGCGCTGCTGCTGGCCGCGCGCAAGGTGTCACACGCGGCCTGGGCGCTCGGCGTCATGGCCGTCGCGGAGATGGTGGTGTTTGCATTTCATAATCAGGAGCATTTTAATATCAGCCAGCTCGCGGGCCGGGAGCTGCCGGGAGTCCTCGCGCAGAACAGGGGAGACTACCGCGTGTTGAATATAATCGCGCCGATGTCCGGCATGGCGTATCGCTCCGAGGGTCTCTGGGGCAACGACCCGTCGGTGCTGAAACGGTATGCCGAGTATATGACGTTCACGCAGGACGAAGATCCCGGCTCGGCGAAACAGAACCTGCAATTCAGGCGCATTGACCCGCGACTCTTCGGGCTGTTGCGCGGGCGGCTCGTCTTTGCCTCGGACGGCAAGAGACCCCAGGCTGCGATCATCGGCGAGGACAAGGATGCGTTCGGGCGTTTTTATATAATTTCAAGTTACGAGGTCATGAAATCGCGCGACGAAATATTCAGGACGCTCGCGAATCCGTCGTTTGATCTCAAGCAAAAGGTGATACTCGAACAGGAACCCAACCCGAAGCCGGAGCAGCAGGCGGTCGAATACACGGTGCGTTTGCTCGGGGCGACGACCGACCAGTGGACGCTCGATGTGACATGCAGCCGCGCCACGATGCTCGTGATGACCGACCCGTGGTCGCGCGACTGGAAGGCGGTCACGCTGCCGGGCAGCGTGCAGACAAATTACGATGTGCTTCCGGCGAATTATATATTGCGCGCGATACCGCTGGCGGCGGGACGCCATGTGTTTCGCATTGAATATGTGCCGTGGGGATTGGCCGCGGGCGCGAAGGTTACGTTTGCAAGCATCGCGTTTACCATATGCCTGCTGGTGTTCCCGTCGATGCGCCGAAAGCTGCGCGTCGACCCCGGCATGGAGCGGGCGTGATTGTGTGGCGTGATTGTGTGATTGGAATGCGGCGCGTGTGGCACGGGCAATCCGTCGCCGCCCGCGCTACTTTGCCTTCGGCGCTTTCGCCGCCAGCGCCGCCAGCGCGTCGATTTGATCGAGGAAATGCTGTTTATGCGCGTCGCAGAGGCTGGCGACCTCGAAGCCGTTGCGGGCGAGTCGCGCGAGTTCGGCGGGCGTGAATTTCGCCCCGGCGGCGAGCGCGGCGTATTCATCGGTGAGCGTGTTGTTGAACACGAGCGGATCGTCGGTGCTCACGGTGCAGCGGATGCCCGCCCGCATGTATGCGCGGATGGGATGCCTGCGGATTGAGGGGACGACGCCGAGGCGCACGTTGCTGATGGGGCACATGTCGAAAGTCACGCCGCGATCAACCGCGAGTTTCACGACATCGGGGTCCTCGATGGCGCGGGCGCCGTGCTGGATGCGCGTGACGCCGAGCTTCACGATTGCCTCGCGCACGCGCGCGGCGCCGTCGAATTCGCCGGCGTGGGCCTTGGTGATTTTTCCGGCGGCGCGCATGCGTTTCCAGACGCGCGCGGTCCACGGTTCGGTGGGCAGCGTTTCGAGGCCGTGCAGGTCGACGCCGGTGATGTTGTCGCAGCCGGCGATGCCGTCGATGACGGCGCGCATGTCGCCGTGGTAATCGTTGCGAAGCATGCCGACAAAGACGCGTACTTCAAGTCCGCGTGGCGCGGCGGCGAGGATGGCGGCGGCGATTTCGCGGGGCGGAATTTTGAGGAAAGTCGTGGCGGCGAGGTGGAAGCTCGTCTCGACATAATGCACGTTTTGCGCGGTGTGTTTTGCGAAAATCGCCTTCGCGCCCTCGTAATAGCGGTCGGCGTTGGTGAACCAGGGCAGCGCGTGGCCGAGGAGGATTTTGTCGAAGCGCTCGAACTCGCGGATGCGATGGCGCGGCGCGTGGAAGGCCGGGTTCGCGGGGTACTCCTTCGGTTTCCATTTGCGCAACAGTTCGTAGGGCAGGGCGCCCTCGACGTGCAGGTGCGTCTCGGTTTTCGGAAGCGCCTGGATGAATTTTTTGAGCGAGGGGGGAATCGCAGTTTTGGTTTTGTTTGCGGGGGACTTCATAAAAAGTGACACGCGCATTTCTGCCCGCGCCGGGTCCCTTTGACAAGCCGGCAAACGCGGCGCAAACACGGCGGCGGCGCAAACGCGCTGGCACTTGGGGGCGCGGGTATCCTTGCCCGCGAGACGCCGTGCGCCCGTCTGGCGCCTGGTGTATTTTGCCAACGCATCGCGGGCAGAGATGCCCGCGCTCCCAGGGAAAGGCACTCGCGTTGCCTTCACGCAATCGCGGGTTTGGGCGCGGGGTTGGACGGAACGGGTGTCAGAGGCCCCTGTTCACGTCGTCGATGAAGCGGTTGTGCGCCCCGATGACGTCGCGCACGGTGCCGCCCAGGTTTTTCATGGAGCTTTCCGTGCCGATGTATCCCCATTCCTTTGCGAAGCGGATGTTTTGGCGGACGTCGGCTTGCTGCTTCTCAAGTTTCTCGAAGAATTCTTCGTAATCCTTGGCGAGGGTGGGGGCGGTGCGCTTTTTGAGCGTGGACATGTCGGTGGCCTTGAACGTCACGGCCATGTCCGCGATTTCCTTGGAGAGCGCCTCGGCGGGATCGAGGAGGTCTTTGACTTTGGCATAGGCCTCGGCTTTTTGCGCGTCGGTTTTGCTTTCCGTGCCGGAGCCGGCCCGGACCAGGCGTTCGTCCATGAGGATTTCCATCTGCTCCTCGCACTTGCCCATGATGTCGCGCATGTTGAGGATGTAGATGCCGAGCGGTTCTTTTTTGAGTGTTTCGCGTTCGGCGGCGCTGGCGATTTTTTCCGAGCGTTCGCCCATTTCATCCGTGGCTTTGGCGATTTGTTCGACGAGCGCCTGAATGCGCGGTTCGGTGTCGAGGAACTTCTGGTGTTTGTCCTCCTTGTAGTCATCGGCCCTGTAGTAGGTGATGAGGGTGCTCACGATTTTGTTAAGCTCGGTGGCGCCGTCCTTGGTGAGTTTGATGCGGCTGTTGAAATATTCCCGGTCGTCCTTTGCAAACGCGGTGGGCGCGGCGAGATTGTTTTCGGCGAGTTTGTCGTAGGGGTTGATGCCGACGAAGATGAGGTGCCACATGGGCTTGCCGGGCGTGTAGGTGATGAACTCCTGCGATTTTTTGGTTTCGTCCAGGATTTTCTGGAGAGGCTGGCGTGCGGTTTTGTTGAACTCGATGAGCTGGTTGTGGAACTGGATGGCGGATGCGCCGGCCTTGCCAGTCAGGCCGGAGGACGAATCGCCTGATGACGTTTTTTTGCCGCATGCCGTGAATGCGACGAGCGCGGCGAGTGCGCCGAGTGCGGCGGCGAGGACGGCGAGGGGTTTGCGTGTTGTGTGTGTTGTGCGTGTTGTGTGCATAATTGTAAGGCGGGCACGTTTCGGACGCATATAAATCGTGTCAAGAACCCGTGATAAAAATGGAAACAAAATCCCGTTTCCCACATCGCCCGCCAATTTTTGGAGCCTTCGCGAAATACGTTTTTCCTAGATAATGCCGGGCGGACTGCTCAGGCTGTCCGGGCTGGTCAGGCTGATCGGTCCGATCAGCCCGAGCGGCCCGAGCAGCCCGATCTTTTATTTTTCCAGCATCCAGCACGACATGAGCAACACCACACCGAATCCCTTCAACACCCTGCAAACATTCGCCGCCAACGGCGTCTCGCACCGCTTCCACTCGTTGCCCGCGCTCGAGGCCGCCGGCGTGGGCCGCGTCAGCCGCCTGCCCGTCTCGATCCGCCTCGTGCTCGAATCGCTCCTGCGCAACTGCGACGGCAAACGCGTTTCCGGGCAGGCAGTCCGCGCGCTCGCGGGATGGGGCGCCACGGCCCCGCGCACGGAGGAAATCCCCTTCGTCGTCGCGCGCATCGTGCTCCAGGATTTCACCGGCGTGCCGCTCCTCGTCGATCTCGCCGCCATGCGCGCCGCCGCCGCGCGCCTCGGCAAAAATCCGAAAATCATCGAGCCGCTCGTCCCCGTCGACCTCGTCGTCGACCACTCCGTGCAAGTCGATGTCGCCGGCACGCCCGACGCCTGCGCGCGCAACCTCGACATCGAGTTCCGGCGCAACCGCGAACGCTACCAGTTTCTCAAATGGGGCATGCAGGCATTCGACACTTTCAAAGTCATTCCCCCCGGCATCGGCATCGTCCACCAGGTCAACCTCGAATACCTCGCCAAAGGCGTGCTCCCCGACGCCGCGAGCGCCGGCTCGCCGGAGGGATGTATTTATTATCCGGATACGCTCGTCGGCACCGACTCGCACACCACGATGATCAACGGCCTCGGCATCGTCGGCTGGGGCGTCGGCGGTATCGAGGCCGAGGCCGGCATGCTCGGCCAGCCCGTCTATTTTCTCACGCCCGATGTCGTCGGCGTGCACCTCACCGGCGCGCTCCGCGAAGGCGTCACCGCCACCGACCTCGCGCTCACCATCACGCAGATGCTCCGCAAGGCCAGGGTCGTCGGCAAGTTCGTCGAGTTTTACGGCCCCGGCGCCGCCGCGCTCCCCGTCGTCGACCGCGCCACCATCGCCAACATGGCCCCCGAATACGGCGCCACGATGGGCTTCTTCCCCATCGACGCCGAATGCGTGCGCTACCTCCGCGCCACCGGTCGCGACGAAAAACACCTCGCGCTCTACGAAGCCTACTACCGCGCGCAAAACCTCTGGGGCATCCCGCGGCGCGGTGACATCGACTATTCGACCGACCTCGAACTCGACCTCGCCGGCGTCGTCCCGAGCGTCGCCGGCCCGAAACGTCCGCAAGACCGCATCGAACTCCCGCGCCTCAAAAACGAGTTCACCGCCGCCTTCTCAAAACCCGTCGCCGAAAACGGATTCGGCAAACCCGCCGCCGACCTCGCCAGCGTCAAGGCATCCGTGGGCGCCGCCGGCGAAATCGGCCACGGCTCCGTCCTCATCGCCGCCATCACGAGCTGCACGAACACCTCCAACCCGTCCGTCATGCTCGCCGCCGGCCTCCTCGCGAAAAAAGCCGTCGCGCGCGGCCTGCGCCCGCACCCCGCCGTCAAAGCCTCGCTCGCCCCCGGCTCGCGCGTCGTCAGCGATTACCTCAACAAAGCCGGCCTGCAAACCTATCTCGACCAACTCGGCTTCAACCTCGTCGGCTACGGCTGCACCACCTGCATCGGCAACTCCGGCCCACTCGAACCGCACATCGAGGACGCCGTCGTGAAAAACGACCTCGTCGCCGCCGCCGTCCTCTCCGGCAACCGCAACTTCGAGGCGCGCGTTCACCAGAACATCAAGGCCAATTTCCTCATGTCGCCGCCGCTCGTCGTCGCGTTTGCGCTCGCGGGCCGCGTTGACATCGACATGAGCGCCGAACCCATCGCGACCGACACTGCGGGCGCCCCCGTCTACCTGCGCGACCTCTGGCCCACGCTCCAGGAAATCCGCGACCAGATGCAATCCGCGCTCAAACCCGAAGTCTTCCGCAAACTCTACGCCGACTTCGCCGCGCAAAATCCGAAGTGGAACGAAATCCCCTCCACCACCGGCGACACCTACGCCTTCGACGCCGGTTCGACCTACATCCAGGAACCGCCCTTCTTCGCGAACTTCGACCTCCGCCCCGGCGTGATTTCCGAAATCAAAGGCGCGTGCGCCCTCGGCATCTTTGGCGACTCCGTGACGACCGACCACATCTCGCCCGCCGGCGCCATCAAAAAAACCTCGCCCGCCGGAAAGTTTCTCCTCGAACACGGCGTCGCATGGGAAAATTTCAACAGCTACGGCTCGCGCCGCGGCAACGACCGCATCATGACGCGCGGCACCTTTGCCAATGTCCGCATCAAAAACCTGATGCTCGGCGGCGAGGAAGGCGGCAGCACGCTCTACCAGCCCACCGGCGAAAAAATGCCGATCCACGACGCCGCGATGAAACACGCCGCGACCGGCACGCCGCTCATCGTCATCGCCGGGCAGGAATACGGCACCGGCAGCTCGCGTGACTGGGCCGCGAAAGGCACGAGCCTCCTCGGCGTGCGCGTTGTCGTCGCGCAAAGTTTTGAGCGCATCCACCGCAGCAACCTCGTCGGCATGGGCGTGCTCCCGCTCCAATTTGGGGAAGGTGTCACCGCGCAAACGCTGAAACTCGACGGCGCCGAAACCTACGACGTGCTCGGCCTCGATGACACGTTGAAACCGCGGCAAGACCTCACGCTCCGCATCACGCGCAAAACGGGCGCCGTTGAAAACGTCCCCGTCCGCTGCCGCATCGACACCCCGATCGAGATCGACTATTACCGGCACGGCGGAATCCTACCCTGCGTGTTGCGCCAGATCGTGAGTCAAAACTGAAACGCAGTGCGAAAAAGCAGTGTATAGTCATCCTTAAAACGTAGCAAAATCGGAGCAATTCCAGAGAGACGCCGCCTGGTTGGCTGTATACTGTAATGGGAACGCTGGCAGCGGCGATTGGCAGAAGCAGACGTCGCTGATGCTCGGTAGCAAGTCGCGCACATCGCGCCTCGCAAGAAAAACCAAACCATGCGCGACTGCGTAGCGTTGAACGACTGGTTCCGAACGACAGCCTGCCACGAGGATTGTAAAATATAAATAAATACAGGGACAGGCTCTAAATTAGGCTTGTTGCATGGCTATTTTTCAGTGATTGTTTTCCGCATGAGAACTGCACGGATAAAGATTCATGGTGAGGATGCCGTTTACCACTGCATCTCACGCACCGTTAACGGCGAACGGCTCTTCGACGAGGACGCCAAGGAGATGTTTCGCCGTCAAATGTGGCAAATCGCCGACTACTGCGGCGTTTCCATTCTCACTTACGCCGTCATGGAAACCCACTTCCATGTGCTTGTCAGGGTTCCAAAAAAAGCACCGATCTCCGATGAGGAACATTTGCGTCGCTATCGCTTGCTCTACCCGGAACCAACCCGTTTCCAAACCGCCTCACTTGCGG
>JAISGL010000213.1 GCA_031263125.1 Opitutaceae bacterium
CGTCACCGCCCTGCTCGCCGCACGGCAGGCCGATGTTGATCAACTCACAAAAATGGCCGCATGAGAGGCGCATACAAAATCCTCGCAAAAATGAGTTACTTCTCAGGATTGCATTGCAGTGCGTAGTGCCTGACCTTGTGTCAGGCTGCGAATTACCAGTGTGGCCTCCCCACGCGCATACGGCCTGACACAAGGTCAGGCCCTACGGAATCAGCCGGATGCGTAACATCAGTTCCAAATTCAAAATTCCAAATCCCAATGGCCAAACTCCAAAAAAGAATCCCCAAAAGCCAAAGACCAAAGAGGCCCGCGCGAAGCGCGAGTGTTTTTTGGAGTTTGGTCATTGGGATTTGGAATTTTCCGCGCGAAGCGCGGCCAGCCGCGACCTACGGCAGCACGTATACGTCGGCGCCGACTTCGATGAGTTCGAGCAACGCGAGGGCGTTCCAGTTTGCGAGGCGGAAACAGCCGTGCGACTCGGTGCGGCCCACTTTTTCCGGCTCGGGCGTGCCGTGGATTCCATAGCCGGAGAGGTCGAGGCCGATCCATACCAAGCCGACGGGGTTGTTCGGGCCGGGCGGGATGATGAGTTTGCGTCCGAGTTCGCGGCCTTCCTGCGATTCGGTGAAAATTTCCGGATCGAACGTGTAGTTGGGATTTGGCGCGATGACTTTTACGTGAAGCGTGCCGACGGGGCGTTTCTCGATGTCGCGCGCGATGCTCACGGGGAAATGCGCGAGGAGGCGTCCGTCGTCGGCGCGGGCCTGGAGCGTGTGCTCGCCGAGGCTGATGATGATGCGCGCGGCTTTTTCACCGACGCGCGCGATGGCGGCGCGCGTGGCGGGGCTGACGTCGGGAATGGTGATCGTGACGCCTTCGGTGATTTTGTCCCAATCGACGCCGGGGTTGAGCTGGCGGAGAAGCGCGGGGCTGGCGTGGGATTGCTCGGCGGCCATTTCGAGCGCGGTGGCGTAGGCGAGCGTGGTTTGCCGCGATTTGTCGAGCCACGTGGGCGGCACGGGATGGAGCGTGGTGAGTTCCCCGGCGGTGAAGGCGCGCGTGGTGAGCGGCGGGGCGTCGAGAGTGAGCGCGTCGAGCGTCGCGGTGTCGGGCGAGCCGGTGGCGTCGAGCGCGTGTTCCTCCTGAAACGCGATGAGCGCCTGGCGGGTTTGCGGGCCGGATTTGCCGTCGATTGAGCCGCTGGAGATATTGCGGCGCGCGAGCGCGATTTGGGTTTCGAGGATGCCGGCGGGCGGACGCGGGTATTCGGAAACAGGCAGGGGCGGTGTTTCGCCGGGCGCGGTGGGCGCGGTGGGCGCGGCGATCGCGGCAAATGCAATCCATGCAAAGAGCGTGAGGATTAAACGAAACATAGGGGGAGTGTTCGCCGAGGTGTTAATATATATCGTTGTATTGTTGTGTCGTGGCGTCGTGGTATCGTTGCGTTATTATTCCCTCACTCGTGAGAAACGTGCAGATTTAAGAGGATAATTTTTCAAGACACTAAATTGTAATGAGTTTTTTAACCGCGTCCACGAGTCTGCGAGTGGCCTGACATGGACCCGGCGCTGCATAGCCGCAACCAAAGGAACAGGATCAAAATACCAATCCAATTGCCACAAAAAACACAAAAAAGGCGTTGCGTGCTTTCGATTATAAATAGAGCGCCTATAGGCGCTGCGGTCTGTTTGCCAGGAAAATTTACTTTTGCAGAATAATGATTCGTGGCGCTTATAAGCGCCCGGGAAATGTCCATATGCGAGGAGACCTTTTTTGTGTTTTTTGTGGCAATTGGATTGGTGGTTTGAACGAGTCGCGTCATAGGAAAATCGTACGCAAAAAAATCAATGCTCAAGGTTGGTGGCGCGAATAATCGCGAATGGAATATGAAGGTCTGTATTTGCATTTATTCGCATTTATTCATATTCATTCGCATTTATTCGCGTCTTTTCGCAGTTGGTTTTCTTGTTGATTTGGTTCCGGATTCGCAGGGTTGGGTGGGACAGGAAAATATTTGAAATGCATCAAATCTCACGCAACGCGCAATGTGCAGCGCACAACGGCGCCGCCCGCAACGCCGCGTCTGCGACGTCGCCTCGTGACAATCAAGGGCGAAACGATTTTTGCCAGTCGGTCGTCACGGGGACGGTTTTGCGCACTTTCTTGATGGTGGAGGTGGCGATTTGCTGGTTGAGGAGCTGCTCGTAACGCTGACCGTCCATCGGGAAGGGAATGTTTTCGCCGGTCCACGCGGCCATGAGCATGGCATTGGCGATTTCGATGGAGTGGAGGCCCTCGGCGGCGGGCGCGATGAGCGGCGCGCCACGCAGGATCGCGTCGGCAAAATTTTGCAGAATGCCGATGTGTTGCGGTCCGTGGTCGGGAAACGCGAACGTCGAATCGGTGGTGTCCGGGAGCGCGAAACCCTCGGTGGCGGTGCGGCTGAAACGCGTCATGCCGGTGGCGTTTTGGCGGAAGACGATTTTTTCGTCCTCATAAACGATGCGTCCGCGTTCGCCGGCGATTTCGAGGCGGTTGGTGCCGGGCGCCTCGCCGGTGGAGGCGATGAAGATGCCGGTCGCGCCGTTGGTGAATTCGATGTAGGCGGTGACGTCGTCCTCGACCTCGATCTGGTGGTAGCGCCCGAAACCGGCGTGCGCGCGCACGCGCGAAGGCAGGCCGAAGAGCCACTGGAGCATGTCGAGGTTGTGCGGGCACTGGTTGAGGAGCACGCCGCCGCCTTCGCCGGCCCACGTGGCGCGCCATGCGCTCGACGCGTAGTAGGCCTCGGTGCGAAACCAGTGCGTGGCGATCCAGTTGACGCGGCGGATTTCGCCGAGGTCGCCGTTGCGGATGAGTTCGCGGATTTTCAGGTAATACGGGTCGGTGCGCTGGTTGAAGACGACGCCGAAAACGGGTTTTTTGCCGGCGTGCGCGGCGTCATGCGCAGCGTCGTGCGCGGCGATGAGACGCCCGGCGTCGGCCTTGTGGACGGCGACGGGTTTTTCAACGAGCACGTGCAGCCCGGCTTTGAGCGCGGCGATGCCGATGGGCGTGTGAAAATAGTGCGGCGTTGCGATGAGGATGGCGTCGATGGCGCCGGAAGCGATCATTGCGTCAGCGGTGGCGAAACCGCGGACTTTTGGAAATTGGGCGAGTCTGGCGGAATCGGTGTCGGCCAGCGCGGCGAGTTCGACATCGCGCACCTTGCCATCGAGAATATTGCGGGCGTGAACGCCGCCCATGCCGAGTCCGGCAATGCCTAGTTTTACTGTTTTCATGAAAGGGCAAAAATGCCGCGAGGATGCCGGGCCGCCAACAAAAAAGGGGAGCGTGGCAATGCAGCGCAACGTAGCGCAATGTAGCGCAGGCTGCCAAGCCTGCCCGCATTTCAACAGGCGCAGGCGTAGGGTAGGTAGTAGAATAGGCAGGAGAATAGGCAGTAGCGGCAGGAAGTGGTACCGGCTTGTTTGCGGACTGGCGCCGCAAACAAAAGGCGCGCGGATTGCGCGCAGCCGGTTTGTAGCAACCACGCGTTTTGAAACTTGAACCAACATGTTGGTTCATACGCCCGCATTGTGGTACAACCCAACTTGCCGCTCCCGCCCCTCATCAAACCGGACGGGCAGTTCTCCCGCATCCGGCTTTCCGTGAAAGGTGTAATTGCGGAAGGTAGCTACGGCGAAGCCGTTGCCTATTGCAGCCCAAGGCTGGCGACAACGTCGCCTGCCTTGGGTAATCCGATAATAATCACACAACCCTAGTATCCCATAACGCGTGATAATTCGCTTCGAATTACCAATATATTCATAACTGATGTTACGCGACTGGCAGGATTTTGGCAGGGCGATACCGCCGGGGCAAGCCGGAGGCTTGCC
>JAISGL010000288.1 GCA_031263125.1 Opitutaceae bacterium
AACTCCAATCCGCATTTCGCGAATTTCACCTTCCTCAGCGACCGCGAGAACACCGGCGACGTGGACGCCGCGCAATTTGCCATGTTTTATAATACCTACTGGCATCCCGTCTTTATCACAAAATTTCACCGGGGGTCGTTCGTGGATATGGCATGGCGTCCCCGGCAGGCGGCTTTCGCGTCGGGAAATTATTTCGAGATGCGCCGCCTCAACTGGTATCATTTGTGCGTGACTTGGGATCGCGCGCGCGGCGCCGTGTCGGTTTATGCCAACGGCGTGCTCATCGCCGTCCAGGACACAACCGCGACGCAGCCCCACGTGACGCAGACGTGCGCGCCGATGTTGTATGCCGGGAATCCCGCGCTGGCCTACGGCGACATCCATTTTTATAATAAAATCCCGACACCGGAGGAAATTCGCGCCGATTTTCACGCCCGCCCGGAGTTGATAAACGACGGCCTCCAAACCGCGCTGGAAAAGACCTACGAGGGGCGCGACCTCGCGCCTTTTATATTCGATGCCGGCGCCGGCGCGGACGTCGCCGGCCCACGTAGCGCAGGTTGCCAAACCTGCCCGGACAGCGCCGCCCCGGAAGCAGGTTTGGCAACCTGCGCTACGGACGGCGCCGTCATGCCCGCGCCCTCCGGCGAGTCCGTCGCGGGCTGGCGCGACGCCCTTTCACTCCCGTTGAACCGCGACGAGGACATGCTGGCCTTCTTTCATCAAGGCGGCGTCACCGGCACGCAGGTCACGCCCGAGGGCGTCCGCATCACGACGCCCACACTCGACGAATATTACAATAGCTTCCACTTGGTGAAGCCCGACCCCACACGCATGTATTTATGGAGCAGGCGGACATTCGAGGGCGATTTATACGCGAGCTTTGAATTCAAACTCCTCGCGCATGGTGGTCTTTGTCTTTTCATGGCGCAGGCCGCCGGGATGCAAGGCGAGGATTTTATGAAAGACTATTTCCTGCGCTCCGACGGTTCGATGAGCATGGTGTGCTGGGAGGACGTGCGCAATTACCACTGGGAATTTTACCGGGAAATGCTCGATACAAGAAACGACCTCGTCTCGCACGGCATGATAAAAAACCCCTGGCTCAAGCCGGTGGCGTTCCAAGTGGAAAACCGCCGGTGGGATTTGAACCGCTGGTATAAGCTGGAGTTCTTGCAGGAGGGCGCGCGAATACGCGGGGCGATCGACGGCGTGACGGTGATTGATTACACGGACAACGGCTTTGACAACAACGGCCCGGTGCTGACGCACGGCCACATCGCCATCCGCTGCATGATGCGGACGGACATCGTGATTCGCAACCTGCTCGTGAAGGACAGGCCGCTGGTGAAGGTTTTGGAAGTTTTGGAATCCTGAAACATTACGCCAATTCTGTCTGGCGCCGCATAACATCGGTCACTTAACGGGTAAAGCGACAGCGGGGTTTCCTCCCCTGCCCCAAAAATAGCAGCCTGTTTCACTGTTATAAATCCGCCGCAAGTCATCCGCCGCAAACCATCCCTCCGCAAATCATCCCTGCATTTTTTTCCCGTCATTCCAAAAACCGCGAAATCCGTTCCGTTTTTCCAAAAACCCCAAAGATTACCGACTTATTTTCCGGGCATTATTTTTTCGTCACAATTACATCCATGAATATCAAGTCCATCCTGCTCCCCGTCCTCCTCGCACTCGCCCCCGCCGCCCGCGCCACGCTTTATTATCATATTGATGGCGAGTCCGGCAGCGTCCTCACCACAGGCTCCACCGGCTACACCGCCACCGGAAGCGTCACCGCCGCCGGCTACACGCAAAACTACTCGCTCCCGACCTACACGCTCACGCAGACCAACAACACCAACTGCGTGGAGCAAAACACCGTCAGCAAATTCGGCTTCGTAATGAACCCCGACGGCGATTACGACGCGCCCCTGGTCATCAGTGGAACCGATACCATGATCACGCCGTTCAGGGGCTCCGGCTATTTGCAGTTCAGCTACCCGGCCTTCCGGCATCCCGACGGCTCCGGCAGGTCGTCGCCGCCGGGCAATAAAAACGCGCAAAACCTGAGCTTGGACGCCGCCGACAAAGTCATGGTCGTTTTCGCGCATAATAAAGATAATTTTAATCAACCCAATTGGAACCCGGACGCCGTGCAAAAGCGCGACATCGGCAGATACATGGGCTTCGCCCTGTATATACCGACAGTGGACACCATGCCGGTGGACAATTCGCGCTGGACGATTCTCTACCAGGCATTTCAACTCGGCACTGGTGGTCGCCCGCCTTTCGCCATCACCATCACCAAAGCCAGAACCGGGCAGCCGGCGCCGCAGCAGGCGGACACCGTGGAAATATCATTCGGATTCCGTGACAACGACGACACGGATACGCCCGAAGGCAACATGCAACAAACGTCGGGTGACGACATCCAATCCACCACCTGCTTCCGCACGGCGCAACTCAAGCGCGGCGTGTGGTATTCGCTTGTCATATGGCAAAAACCCAGCTCCGACCCGGACATCGGCGAGGCAAAAGCGTGGCTGGCGGAGGGTGGCCTGCCGCCGTCGGCCAACCCAATGCGCGATAAATACCTCGTGCTCGATTTCGCGGGAAAATGGGGTTATCCGAATCCCCAAAAACCCGGTGGCCCGGTGAATCCCGACCGGGATTCGTTTTCCGGCCAGTTGGGATTATACAGCAACGACGTCACCTACAATCCGGCGCGCGTATTGTTTGACGAAATAAAATTCGCCGACACCTACGACGAAGCCAACCCCGCCGCCGTGCCCGCGTCACAAAAGCCGGTCGTCAGTGCATTCGACGGCGGCGAGTCCTCGCCAAATATCGTGGTCGCCGGGCAGACCGTGCAAATCACCGGCTCCAACTTCGCCGCGCCTGCCGAGGTGTGGTTCGATGACACCCAGGCGGCAACGGTCATCGTCAACTCCCCGCAAAGCATCACTGCCGTTGTCCCGGCCTCGCTGGCCGTCACGGGACAGCTTTCCGTCCATTGCTCCGGCTGGGTGGCGGACGCGACACAAGCCTACCGCCTCGCGAGTGCGCCCATGTCGTTGCTAAAGTTGGAAAGCCAGACAATAAACACCGGGCACGGCATCAGCATTGTCGCGGCAGCCGAAAGCGACATCGCGGTCACGTTCCGCTGGGAATATTCGCAGGACAATGGTCAGACTTGGATAAACGCTATTGGTAGTAATTATATAATTTCGGATGGCGGGCGAATCCTTTCCATTATGAATACCAGCGCGACATTAAACGGTTATAAATACCGCTATGTGGCGGCAAGCGCCGCCGGCGAGGCGACCAGCAACATTATGATTCTCACCGTCGCCCCCGCCATCCTTGACGCCCCGGCGGCCCTCGCGGTCAACAACACGGACGGCGCCCTCTACGTGACCGACACCGCGCACCACGCAATTTATAAAATCACCGGCGCCGCCACCGCCTCGCTGCTCGCCGGCGCGCCAGGTTCCGCCGGCATGGCCGACGCCTCCGGCTCCGCCGCGAAATTCAACACTCCCTCGGGCGTGGCGATAAACACCGTGTCAAACCTTCTGCTTGTCGCCGACACCGGCAACCACCGCATCCGCACCGTCACCGCCACCGGCTCGGTTGGCACGCTGGCCGGCGGCGGTGCGGCGGGCATGGCGGACGGCGCCGGCGCGCAGGCCGCGTTTAACCAGCCCGCCGCCGTCGCCGTGGATTCCGCCGGCAACGCCTACGTGGCCGATTCCCTCAACCACACCATCCGCAAAATCACGCCCTCCGGCGAAGTCTCCACCCTCGCCGGCGCGCCCGGTGTCTCCGGCACGTTGAACGGCGCCGGCGCCGACGCCCGCTTCAACACGCCTTCGGGCATCGCCGTGGACGCGGTCAACTACGTTTACGTCGCCGACACCGGCAACCACGCCATCCGCCTCATCACACCGGCCCGCGCCGTGAGCACCCTCGCCGGCGGGCCCGGTGTCGCCGGCGCCGACGACGGCGCCGTCGCGTCGGCGCGCTTCAACGCCCCCACCGGCCTGCTGGTGGACGCAAATGGCGCCGTGTTTGTCGCCGACACCGGCAACTCGCTGATTCGCGAAATCGACTCCGGCGCCGTGAGCACCCTCGCCGGCTCCCCGGACAGCGCCCATGCCCCGGCAGGCGCGTCGCACCAGGACGGCCCCGGCGCCGCCGCGTGGTTCGATCATCCCACCGGCATCGCCCTGAACGCCGACGGCAGCCTCCTGTATATAGCCGACCGTGGCAACGCGACCATCCGCACCATCGACGAAACCGACACCGTCCGCACCCTCGTCCTGACCGCCGGCTCCCCCATCACCCCACCCGCCTCCGGAACCAACAATAATAACAACGACGGCACCGGTGGCGGCAGCGGCACCGGCGGCGGCGGCGGCGGTAGTAGTAGTGGTAATAGTAATAGTAGTAATGATGGTGGCGGCGGCGGTGGTGGCGGTGGCGCGCCAGGCTTGTATTTCCTCGCCGCGCTGGCCGCGCTCGCCACCCTGCGCCGGTTTCAATAAGGGTATAATCGCGAAAGGTAGCAATCGAGTGAGGGACCCGGAGCAGAAGCGAATGGAGAGCGTCGAAGGGCGCAAAAACGGCGAAGCCGTTTCCTAACCCGAGTTCCGCAGTTCGACCAAGCGGCGAAAAAACTTTCAGAGGAGAGCGGTTTTTTGTCCGGGCGCGTTTCATAGGGAAACGTTATCGCGCGGGGCATGTAGTGCCGAACACCCTCTGTCCATGCGGGGGTTTTTGTGCGAT
>JAISGL010000340.1 GCA_031263125.1 Opitutaceae bacterium
GTCTATGTGTCGGTCGCCATCAGTTATTGGAACAAGGATTTTTTTGACGCGCTGGCCGGCTACAACGCGCCGCTGTTCCCCGGCCTGATGCTGCGACTGGCGTTTATTTACGGAGTCAGCATGGCGGTGAGCGTTTCCAAGACGTGGTTCCAGCAGTTGCTCGAAATCCGCTGGCGCGGCTGGCTGACGAAAAAATTCCTCGGGCGCTGGCTGGCCGGAAACCGATTCCACCGCGTCGAGACCGACCGCACGGCGGACAACCCCGACCAGCGCATCGCGGAAGACCTGCGCGACATGGTGCGGCAGACCATCTCGATGTCGCTGGGTTTCATCTCGACGGCCTGCGAACTGGCGCAATTCTCCATCATCATGTGGACGATGTCGGGGAGCATCCATTTTTTGCTGGCGGGCGTGGGCATCACCATCCCCGGCCACCTGTTCTGGGCGGCGCTGGTGTATTCCGTGGGCGCGAGTTTTTTCATGGAAAAAGTCGGGCGGCGCATGGTGACGATCAACTACGAGCAGCAACGGCGCGAGGCGGACTTCCGCCATGCGATGGTGCGCGTGCGCGACCACAGCGCGCAAATCGCCATCAGCCAGGGCGCCGGCGTGGAGGAGGCGACGCTGCTGGGCTTTTTCGGCGGCATCCGCGAAAACTGGCGGCTGCTCATGCGCTACACGAAGCGGCTGAACATCGTGGAACTGGCGCACATCGACGTCGGCGCCTACCTGCCGTATCTGCTCATCGCGCCGCGCTATTTCGCAAAATTGCTCACGCTCGGCGACATGCAGCAACTGGTGCGCGTCTTCCAGCGGCTGCGCATCGGCTTCTCGTGGTTCATCTACCAATACACCAACCTGGCGACGCTGCGCTCGGTCTATCGCCGCCTGGTGGAGTTTGAAACCGCCATCGACAAGGCCGGCGCCCCCGGCTGCATCACGCTCACGCGTTCCGGCGCGGGCGCGTTGCGGACAACGGACCTCGCGCTCACGCTGCCCGGCGGCGCCTTGCTGACACGCGTCGGCTCGCTGACCTTCGCCCCCGGCTCGCGCTGGCTGGTGCGCGGCGTCTCGGGCGCGGGCAAAAGCACCTTCCTGAAAACGCTCGCCGGCCTCTGGCCGCACGGCGCGGGCGCGGTGGACCTGCCCGACGGCAGCCTGATGTTCCTGCCGCAGGAGCCGTATCTGCCGCTCGGCACGCTCAAGGCCGCGCTGTGCTACCCGCGCGCGCCGGACGCCATCCCCGACAACGCTTGCGTGGCGGTAATGGAGAAATGCGACCTCGCGGCGCGCACCGGACAATTGCACACGGACGCGCCTTGGGAAAAAAGCCTCTCGCCCGGCGAAAAGCAGCGCCTTGCCTTTGCCCGCGCGCTGCTGCACCGCCCCGATTTCCTGTTCCTCGACGAAGCCACCTCCGCGCTCGACCCGGCCTCCGAGGCCCTGTTGTTCAAGGCGCTGCTCAACGGCCTGCCGCGCGCGGCGATTGTGAGCGTGGCCCACCGCGAATCCCTCGCCGCCTATCACGAAAACACCCTCGAAATCACCTCAGCGACAACAACACCGCCCGCTGCCACCGCACTGCTGCCGCACCGCTGCCGCACCGACTTAAGTCGACTTAACTCGATTTAAATCGAAGCCCACACCGCCACCACTGCGACCACTGCGACCACCACTTTCCACTATGAATAAACCCACCGCCACCACTACCGCCGCCACCACCGCCGCTACCGCCACCGCCGCCAGCACCGCCGCCACCACCACCCTGCGCCTGCCAATCACCGGCATGGCCTGCGCCGCCTGCGCGCTCCAATTGGAAAGCGTCTTGAAAAAACTCTCCGTCGCCGATGCCCGCGTGGAATTCGCCGGCGAACGCGCCACCATCGACTACGACCCGGCCACCCTCGCCCCGGAAAAAATCCTGGAGACCATCGCCAAGGCCGGCTTCGGCGTCGGACGCAAAACGGCGACCCTCGTCATCGAAGGCATGGCCTGCGTCGCCTGCGCGCAACAAATCGAAACCATCCTCAACGCGCTGCCCGGCGTTGCCGCCACCGTCAACTTCGCCGCGGCAAAAGCCAAAGTGGACTACGTGCCCGGCCTGCACACGCTCGAAACCCTCGCCGCCCGCGTCACCCGCGCCGGCTTCGTTGCCCGTCCGGTTGCCGAAGTGAGCGAGGACGAAGAAGCCGCGCGCAACGCCCGCGCCCAACGGCGCGACATCGCGCTCTTCGCCTTCGCGCTCGCCCTCACCCTCCCGCTGCTCTCGCAAATGCTCTTTATGCTCGCCGGCGGACACGCCGCGCACCGCCTCCTCCCGGCGTGGCCCGGCGGCATTTACGACCACCACGGAATGCTCCCCGCATGGCTCCAGTTTCTCCTCGCCACGCCCGTGCAATTCATCGCCGGCTGGCGCTTCTACAAAGGCTCCTTCAAAGCCCTGCGCGGCGGCTTCGCCAACATGGACGTCCTTGTCGCCCTCGGCACCACCGCCGCCTGGCTTTACAGCACCATCGCGCTCGCCATCAACTCGCTGGCCGGCCCGGACGCCGCCCCTGAACTGCACAACCACCTGCACTTCGAGGCCGGCGCGACCCTCGTCACCCTCGTCCTCCTCGGCAAACTGCTGGAGGCGCGCGCCCGCCGCAAAACCACCTCGGCCATCCGCTCGCTCATCAAACTCCAGCCCGCGACGGCCCGCGTCGAACGCAACGGCGCCGCGGTCGAAATCCCCGTCAGCGCGCTGGCCCCCGGCGAAATCTTCATCGTGCAAGCCGGCGAAAGCGTGCCCGTGGACGGCGAAGTCCTCACCGGCGAGTCCAGCGTTGACGAGTCCATGCTCACGGGCGAGTCCGCGCCCGTCGCCAAGGCCGCCGGCGCGCCCGTGTTCGCCGCGACGCTCAACCAGCAAGGCGCCTTCAAAGCCCGCGCCACCGGCGTCGGCGCCGACACCGCGCTCGCGAAAATCATCCGCCTCGTCGAGGACGCCCAAGGCACGCGCGCCCCCATCCAGCGCCTTGCCGACAAAATCGCCGGCATCTTCGTGCCCTCCATCATCACCATCGCCCTCCTCACCCTTGCCATCACCTGGACGCTCAAGGCCGCCGGCCTCGTCACCGTGGCCCCCGGCTCCGGCGCCTTTGCCGAAGCCCTCGTCAACGCCGTCTCCGTCCTCGTTATAGCCTGTCCCTGCGCCCTTGGACTTGCCACTCCCACCGCCATCATGGTCGGCACCGGTCTCGGCGCCCGCGCCGGCATCCTCATCCGCAACGCCGAAGTCCTCGAACGCTCCCGCCAGATCAACACCCTCGTGCTCGACAAAACCGGCACCCTCACCGAGGGAAAACCCGAAATCACCGACATCATCCCCGCCGCCGAGACCGCCGCCACTGCCGCCAACGGCACTACTGCCAACGCCGCCAACGCCGCCAACGCCGCTACCATCGACAAGGCTGCTACCATCGACAACGCCGCCACCAACACCACCAATGCCGCCACTGCCGTCGCCGAACTTCTCCGCCTCGCCGCCGCCCTCGAACAAGGCGCCCGGCACCCCCTCGCCCTCGCCATCACCCGCCGCGCCGGCTTCGCCGCTGCTCAACTCCCTCCCATTACCGGCTTCGCCGCCGTCCCCGGCCACGGCGTCCGCGGCGCCCTCGCCGACGCCACTCCCCTCCTCCTCGGCTCCCCCGCCTTCCTCGCCGCCAACGGCGTCCCCCTCCCGTCCGCCGCCGCCGCCTGCGCCGCCACCCTGCGCGCCCAAGGCAAAACCGTCGTTGCCCTCGCCCGCGCCGGCACATTCCTCGGCCTCCTCGCCGCCGCCGACAAACTCCGCCCCACCACCCGCGCCGCCATCACCCGCCTCCGCCAAATGGGCATCCGCGTCATCATGCTCACCGGTGACAACGAAGGCGCCGCCCGCGCCATCGCCGCCCAGGCCGGCGTGGACGAATTCATTGCCGGCTGCCTCCCTGCCGACAAAGCCGCCCGCATCGCCGCCCTCAAGCAAAACGGCAGAAACACCGTCGGCATGGTTGGCGACGGCATCAACGACGCCCCCGCCCTTGCCGCCGCCGACATCAGCTTTGCCATGGGCGCCGGCTCCGACATCGCCGTCGAGACCGCCGACATCGTCCTCATGCGCGACGACCTCTCTGCCGTCCCCTCCGCCATCAGCCTCTCCCGCGCCACGCTCCGCAAAATCAAGCAAAACCTCTTCTGGGCCTTCATCTACAACACCATTGGCATCCCCCTTGCCGTCCTTGGTTTTCTGAACCCCGTTGTCGCCGGCGCCGCCATGGCCTTCAGTTCCGTCTCCGTCGTCAGCAACTCCCTCCTCCTCCGCCGCTGGAAACCCTGAAAAAAGCCATTGGACTGAACGAAGACAACGCGAAGACCTTTCCTGGAAACGCGGACATCTTTGTCCGCGATGAATGACAGCACTGATATTACGCGCCGCAGATTTTGCAGTGCCTGCCCTTGTGTCAGGCCGCGCCCGCGTAGGAGGCCGCACAGTAATCCGCGGCCTGGCACAAGATCAGGCTGCGAAATCTGCCGGTCGCGTAACATCAGATTTTTAATATTCAAATTTCCGCAATGCGCGTCTTGTTACGAAAAGCGCGCGTGTGGCCGGGAACGCCGGTCTGAAGACCGGCGTTCCCAGGATTGACTTCCCCGCTGCCGTTTGCATGCTTGCCGACATCATAATTTTCCCCGCGTTTTCAACCCAACACAACTCCAGCCACCACACCACGATGAATCCCGACGACTTTTGCGATGTGAACAAGATCAATGCCCCGGTGGCGCCCACGTCTCGCAAATCGCGCCTCAACCTGACGGCGATGGTGAGCATGCTGATGTTTTTGCTGGTGACGTTCGTGTTGTTTTCGATGGCGCTGGCGAGATTGGGTTCAGTGGAAGCGAAATTGTACGGTTATGGACATGGTGCGCGCGGACCTATGCTCATTCAGGTTTCCGGGGATGGAGTGGTTTTTATAAATCGAGAGCCTTATGATATCAGTGATCTTCCGAAGAAACTCAAATTATACAAGGAAGCGTGCGTGGAGGCGGGGCATGACGCCAGTGTGCTTATCACGGGTGATGACCATGCCCGATATGGCCTGTTGGTGCGGGCGATTGATCATGTGAAGGCTGCGGGAATTGAGCAGATGGTTGTCGAAACAAACTACCGCGCCACGGGCAAATGAGTGCGCCTGCATACGGAGTGGCGGGGTGTGACCCAAAGTTGTGCCGGCAAAGCCGAAGCTGGGAACGCCGGCAGTCCGCCAATCGGCGTTCCCAATCGCACACGTGCTTTTGCCATCAAATAGTAACTGATGTTACGCAGCTCGTAGGGCCTGACCTTGTGTCAGGCCGCGAATTACCAATGTAGCCTCTTTCGCGAGCACGGCCTGACACAAGGTCAGGCCCTACAAAATCTGCCGGCTGCGTAACATCAGATAGTAAGATGACAGGCTTCTTGGCTTTAGGATGCCCACGAGAATAACATATCTTACATTTGAGACCTGCTGCGAGCGATAAGGTGGTTTAAAGACAGCAATGTTATTCTCGTGCGCATCCTTACCGCAAATCACGGCATGCTCTTTTTTATGAAAACACCGATTCCCTTTCCCTTTGTATGCTCTCAATAATAACATTACTATCTTTAAGTCACCTTGCCGCTCGTAACAGTCCTAAAAAGTCATATATGTTATTTTAGAGAACATCCTTTGCTCTCACCCTCGCTATTTTCGTTCCGTGCGCGTGCCTCGCCGCAGAGGCAAACCGAGGGGGGCCAGAAACGGGCGGGACGCTCGCACTACTCGGGAATTGGCGCATGGCATGGTCTGTCCCCATTTTTAGGTCTGTCCTTTTTGAGGTCTGTCCCTTTTTTCTTTTTTGAAATGCGCCCAAGCCCCGCGCTTCTGACTTCCGCTCCGCCTGCCTTCGCGCTGCTGACTTCGCGCTCCCGGCTTTCCGTCCGCGCCGAAACGTGTATTACGTTTGTCCATGCGAGAAGTCCTCATCCACAACGCCCATCGCCGCCTGAAGCTCGACCGCGCCGCGCGCGCCGCGCTGGTTCGCGCAATTGGCGTGCTGGATGAAAACGCGGCGAAATTTCTCGGCGGATGTCCGGCGGGCGAACTCTCGCTCGTATTTTTGACCGACGCCGCCCTCGCAAAACTCCATGCCGATTTTCTCGACGATCCGGCAACGACCGACGTGATCACTTTCGAAGGCGACCCCTCCGCCGGCGTGGCGGGCGAAGTGTGTGTGTCGGTGGACACGGCGGCACGCCACGCCAGGGAGCACGGCTGCAAATTCGCCGGGGAACTGCTCCTCTACATCGTGCATGGCTGGCTCCACCTCGCGGGTTACGACGACCTGCAACCCGCGAAAAAACGCAAAATGCGCGCCGCCGAAGCGCGTGCCATAAAACTGTTGCGCGCGTTCAAAACCATGCCGGCGTTTGTGCTGTCACGCGGCGCGCAGGACCTGACCTTGCGTCGGACCGCGAACACGCGGGAGTTTTCCCGAGGGTAACGCGAGGGTAACGCGAACGCCTTCCCTGGGAGCGCGGGCATCTTTGCCCGCGAAATGCCGTGCGCCCGCTTGGTGCATTTCAAAAACGCATCGCGGGCAAAGACACCTGCGTTCCCAAGGGCGATCCCGGGCACTGTCACGCAACATCAGTTATAAACTGATGTTACGCGGTGCGTAGGGCCTGACCTTGTGTCAGGCCGCGCTCGCGAAAGAGGCCACACAGGTAGTTCGCGGCCTGACACAAGGTCAGGCCCTACAAAACCCTGCCGGTCGCGCAACATCAGTTATAAACTGATATTACGCAGACGGCAGATTCCGCAGGGACTGGCCCAGAAGTGTTCGGCAAGGAAAGCGCTGGGAAGCAAAGTGTTTTCTTGAGGACGTTTGGCGTTTGATGTTTGGCGTTTGGGTTTCGGGAGGGATGGGATGGGATAGGATAGGATATGGGATATGGATGCTCTCGAGAATAACATATCTTACATTTGAGTGACCGCTCCGGGAAAAATCGGAGAAGCAACTGATGTGCAAGCAGTCAAGATCGAAGCCAGGCAAACAGGGACAGAGGAAAAAGGCGGGAGGAAATAGATTAAAGATTAATGTCAAATAGGACAAATAAAATAGGGACAGGTACAAGATAAAGGTACAAAATAAAAATAATTGGCACACTTAAATTTGATGAAAAAAGTATGCAATTTATCATATACCAATAAATTGTGTTCTTTTACATGAGAGGAGAGGACTGCCGCGAACGATAAGGTGATTTAATGACTGATGACTTAAAGACTGCTGATGATGTTATGCGGCAGGCGGCTTTTGGGTAGGGCGGCCTCGCCGAGATCACCGCGTTCGCCGCCCGTGGCTCTCGGTGGTCTCGGCGAGACCGCCCTACCAAAAAGCAGGCGTCCGCGTAACATCAGCTGTGTAACTGATGTTACGCGGCACGTAGGGCCAGGGCAAACGCATCTAAATGCCAGAATGGTCAAATTGGTAATTTATTGATTTACAATGAAATACAGCTATATAATTTATGAAGCGAATAAGGGTTTTTGCTATAAGATATATATAAGACGGAAAAGGATACCTGGCCCACTGAATTTAAT
>JAISGL010000360.1 GCA_031263125.1 Opitutaceae bacterium
CGGGCATCTTGCCCGTGGACGGCGCGAAGTGCCGCCCTCATGCCGTCTCCGACGCGGGCGTCCCGCCCGCCGCTGTCGCGCCAATCCCGGCGCGACGCAAGGGCAGGCCCGGCGTGTTGCGTAACATCATTGAGGAATTGGTGGTAAGCAGTGCGCAGGGACTGACCTTGCGTCAGACCGCGCACGTGTGAATCCGTCAAATAAGTCAAATATAAATAGGGACAGGCTCTACTTGACCGCACCGCACCGCCTGCTTTGCCTGCCATATGCCGCCGGGTGGTCGTTTTTTCGAACCGGGCGAGGCAGCGCCCCGTCAGCAGGCTTGGCAGCCTGCGCTATGGGCGCACCGCGTAACATCAGCTGTTAATTCCGTCCCAAATTCTACCTGAATTCCTGCCTGAATTCCGTCCCCAAACCCTCGCGCACCCCTCGCGCACCCTTCGCGCACTCTTCGCGCACTCTTCGCGCCGCCTTCCCGGATTTTATCCGCTTGCCCCGCGCCCGTCATCCCGGCGTTGTTCCAACTCCTCTCATCCATGTCCAACGCCAGCCGCAACCTCCCACTCTCCGGACGCCGCGTCACCATCACCCGCGCGCGCGACCAAAACGGCGAACTCCGCGAAAAACTCGAAACCCTCGGCGCCGAAGTCCTCGACATCCCCCTCATCACAGTCACCCCCGCCGTCGACAAAACCGCGCTCGTCGAAATCTTTGCCGAACTCGGCGGCTACGACTGGATCGTTTTCACCAGCGCCAACGGCGTGCGCATCTTCTTCGAGCAATTTTTCAAAGGCTTCGACGACATCCGCTCGCTCGGCCTCCTCCGCTTCGCCTGCGTCGGACACGCCACCGCCCGCGAAATCAAAAAGCACAACATCAAAGTCGAGTGCATGCCCAAAACCGCCACCGCCGAAGCCCTCGCCGACGCGCTCATCGCCACGGACAGCCTCGACAGCGCCAAAGTGATCGTCGTCACCGGCAGCCTCAACCGTGACACCCTCGTCCAAAAACTCGGCGAAGCCCGCGCCATCGTCGACCGCCTCCCGCTCTACAAAACGGAAAAAACAAACCTCGCCGCCGACCCCGTCGCCGCCGATTTCCGCGAACACGGCTCCGACGCGCTCCTCTTCACCAGCTCCTCGACCGTCGATTCCTACATCGCGCAAAGCGCCAGCCTCCGCCGCGGCGAAAACGCGAAACAGCCGCTCTACGGCAGCATCGGCCCGCACACGAGCGACACCATGCGCGAGCACAAAATCCCCATCGCCTTCGAAGCCGCCGAAGCCAGCCTCGACGCTCTCGTCAAAGCCCTGATCGCAAAACTGCAATAGCTGATGTTACGCGATTGGCAGGATTTCGCAGGGCCTGACCTTGTGTCAGGCCGCGTCCGCGCAGGAGGCCGCACAGTAATCCGCAGCCTGACACCTGCTCCCACCTGCTCCCAAACCGCACAGGCAGGATAGGCGAAATTGCCCGCGCCACGCACGCCTTCGCACCACGCATACCTTCACGCCACGCATTCCCCTCATTCCCTCACTCCCTCACGCCACTCACTCCCTCACGCCACTCACGCCCGCTCCCACGCATCCCGTGCAAACGCCACCGTCCCCGCCAGCGTCTCCGGCGTGGTATCCTCGAGCAGCACGTATCCAAACGGCCTCCGCTCCTTCGCCAGTTTGAAGAACAACGGATAATGCAACAACCCGCCCGCCGTCCCCGCCGCGACCTGTTTGTACTTTCCCTCCGGCGTAATGATAAAATCCTTCGCGTGAAACGCCGCCATCCGCTCTCCGAACAACGCAAACGACTCTTCGATGATCGCATCCTGCTCGCGCCAGTTGTCAGCGTTCACCAGATTCACCGGATCAAAAATAATCTGCACATTATCCGACCCCGCCTCGTCGAGCAGCCTCCGAATCCGCCTCGGCGAATTCACGACAAACGACGCCACGCCCTCCACCGCCACAAACACGCCAGACCTCTCCGCCACCCGCGCCAGTTCCCGCACGCGCGCGACCACCCGCTGAAACGCCGCCTCGCCATGATTGTCCGGATGAAACGCAAAATCCGCGCGCACCGACCCGGTTTCCGTGCCCACCATGCCGCACCCGAAATCGCGCGCATGACGCAGATATTCCTTGAACCGCCCCATATGAAACCGCGCATCAGCCTCGTCGGGAGACCCAAGATTGATATAGCAACCGAGCACCGCGATTGAAACGCCCTCCGCGCGAAACGCCTCGCGCGCATACGCCGCCAGCCCCGGATTCACGCGCCCCGCATCCGAGTCGAACCCCGGAATCGATTTGACCGCCGCAAACTGCGCCGCGCACAAACCATGCGAGGCGATACGCTTTGCCAGCTCATCGAGTTGCATCTTCCCAAAATCGTGTGCGCGAACGCCAAGTCTCATCATGCCCGCATCGTGCCCCACCCCACCCCCTCCGGTCAACCCCGCACACCCCGCACACCCCTCCGCGGGTGCGAACGAATGTGGTGGGAGTCGTGGCAAACGATGCGGGAGCGCGATGCGGGAGCGCGAAGCAGGAGCGCGATGCAAGAGAGTGAAGCAGGAGAGCGATGCAGGAGAGTCCCGAAGGGACTCAATACGAATAACCGTGTGTGAAGGCGCATCGCGCCGGAACCCACGGATTTGCCAACATCAACCACGTCCCTGAAAGGGGCGAACTGACTGGACAGCCCCTGCGTGACAATCCCTGCACGAACAACCGGTTCGCTGCTTTCAGGGACGTGAGTGTCATATGCTCTTACCGTGGGTT
>JAISGL010000387.1 GCA_031263125.1 Opitutaceae bacterium
TCACTCGCTGCGCAGCGTCACGCTTGCGGTCGCCAGACTCTCGCTTTGCGCGGTGAGGTTGATTTCGCCGGCTTCGCCGCGCTTCGTGCGCACGATCACAAGCGCGAGTCCGTTGTAGGCTTTGCGCTCGGTCGCCTGGAACGGCTCGAAGCTCGTCGCGTCACCATTGTCCACGGCGACGATTTCGGCGGGGCCGGTAATCGAAAACGTCACATGATTCTTCGAGCGCGGCACGAGGTGTCCGTCTTTGTCGGCAACGGTCACGGTCACAAACGCCAGATCGCCACCGTCGGCGCGAAGTTTTGCGCGGTCGGCGGCGAGCATGAGCTTCGCGGCGCCGCCCGCGGTGCGCATCATGGCTTCGGCCCAGGGGGCGCCGTTTTTCCATGTCACCACCTTTAACTCGCCGGGCGCATACACGACGTCGTCCCAGCGGAAACGGTATTCGGTCGCGGCGCGTTTTTTGCGGCCAAGCGATTTTCCGTTGAGGAAAAGTTCCGCCTCGTCGCCGCTCGAATATACAAACACGGGCGTCACCTGGCCGGCGCGTTCGGGCCAGTTCCAGTGCGGCAGGATGTGCGCCATCGGCAGGTCGGGGCGCCAGCGCGCCTGGTAAAGGTAGTAGCGATCCTTCGGGAAGCCCGCGAGGTCGATGATGCCGAAGTAGGAGCTGCGCGAGGGCACGCGGATTTTGCCGAGCGCGGCGAGTTCCTTTTCGGCGCGGGCGCGTTCGGCGGGGTCGGAGTAGTTGAGGAGATTGGTGGAGTCGTTGTTGTAGGGCGAGGGTTCGCCGAGATAATCGAAACCCGTCCAGACAAACTCGCCGATCACGCTCGCGCCCGTCGCCTCGTCGTGCGCACGCCATTCGGTGTCGGGCGTCGTGGCCCAGGGCGTCGCGTAGAGATCATGGGAGCTGACCTGGTAGTCGGCGCGTCCGCCGAGTTTGTTGTCGGTGACGGGGAAGAAATATTCGCCGCGCGAACTGACGGTCGAGGCGGTCTCGGCGCCCATGAGCGGGAGTTGCGGATGCGCCTTGCGAATCACGGCGTATTCCTGCGGCTTGTAATTGTAGCCGACAATATCGACGACGTCCTGGAATCCGTTGTAACCCGCCTGGATGTTGTTGAGGCCGGCGACGATGGGGCGCGTGCGATCCTCTTCGCGCACGATGGCGGCGAGATGCGCGGCGAGTTTCCAGCCGTCGGCTTCGTATTGCTCGCGGATTTCATTGCCGATGCTCCACTGGATGACGCACGGGTGATTGCGGTCGCGGCGGACGAGCGCGCGCAGGTCTTTTTCGTGCCAGTCGTCGAAGATGCGATTGTAGTCGTCGCGTTTTTTTCCGATGGCCCAGCAATCGAAGGGTTCGTCCATCACGAGAAAACCCATGCGGTCGCAGAGTTCGAGGAGTTCGGGCGCGGGCGGATTGTGCGAGGTGCGAATGGCGTTGCAGCCCATCGCCTGGAGAATTTCGAGCTGGCGTTCGAGCGCGCGCGTGTTGATCGCCGCGCCGAGCGCGCCGAGGTCGTGGTGCTGGCACACGCCGTTGATGGGGACGCGTTCGCCGTTGAGGAAAAATCCATCGGTCGTGTGCGCGATGGTGCGGATGCCGAAGGGCGTGAGCACGCGGTCAACGACCGCGCCCGTGGCAAGGTCTGTGACGGTGGTCTCGACCACGTAGCGGTTGCGCTGCGCGAGGCTCCAGAGACGCGGGGAGGGCACGGCGACGGTGAGCGCGTGATTCGCCTGCCGGCTGGCCGGAATGAAAATTCTGGCGCGGGCGGGCGTCGGCTCGCTCACGGCAACGGGGTCGCCGGTCGGCGCGCCGTTTTCGCCGGCGGCAAAAATACGCACGGCGATTTGTGTCTCGGCGCGCGCGCCGGTTTTGTTGTCGAGCGTGACGGCGACATTGACGAGCGCGCGCTCCTTGGTGACGGACGGCGTGGTGACAAACACACCCCATTGCGCGACGGCGACGGGCGCGGTCTTGAGGAGCCAGACGTTGCGGTAAATGCCGCTGCCCGGATACCAGCGCGAGGACTCGCGCGGATTGTCGAGGCGGATGGCGAGGACGTTGTCCGCGTTTGCATCCGTTTTCAAATGCGGCGTGAGATCGACGCGCCACGACGAATAGCCGTAGGGCCAGCCGCCCGCGACGCGCCCGTTGAGCCAGACGGTCGCGTAGGCCATCGCGCCGTCGACTTCGAGATAAACGCGGCGGCCATCGGCGACGTCGGCAGCCGAAACGCTGAAATGTTTGCGATACCATGCGACGCCCGCCCAGGGGAGTTTTCCCGTGTCGCCGGGCAGTTCCTGCATGAACGGCCCCTCGATGCCCCAGTCGTGCGGGAGGTCGAGCTTGCGCCAGCCGGAGTCGTTGAAATCGGCGCGAAGCCAGGGGATGTCGCCGCCGGGTTGCGCGCCGGGACCGGCGGCGGGCCGCGGCAGGCGTTCGGGCGCGCGATTGAGCAAATCGTCGCCGGTGGGCAAAATCCATTTGCGCACGCGCTCGTAGCTGAGTGCGTCGCCGGCCTGCACGGGGTCGCCTTTCTGGAAAAGCCAGCCGTCGTTGAACGGGACGCGCGCGCGCGATTCGGCGGCGGCGTTGGCTTCCGAGGTGGTGACGCTCAAGACGGCGGCGCTCAAGACGGCGGTGCCCGCGGCGAAAATCATGCCCGCGAGCAAAACAGGAAGAAAGCGTGGAGATGGAGAGCGAGATGAAAAACGAGATGGAAAGCGTGGAAATGTCATGGCGCAAAGCTAGGCGACAAATGTGCAAAATGCGCAAACTTTTCCGCGCAAATCCAACTGTTCGATATTATTGCGACGCGGGCGCATGGGCGCACCGCGTTTTTCGGACTCGATTCATCAAACATTAAACCCGTGCGCCGATTAAACCCGTGCGCTGGCTTGACCCGTTGCGCCAAAGGCGGTTTGCTGCGAATCCTATATGCAAGACGTTCCTCGCCCGGTTGATCCTTCCGTCAAATTCAAACGCATCGTCCTCAAATTGAGCGGGGAAGTTCTCCGCAACGACAAAACAGGCGACCCGTTTGACCGCGCCATCCTCGACAAAATCTGCACGCAGGTCAGGGAAATCCACGAACTCGGCGTGCAAATCTGCCTCGTCATCGGCGGCGGCAACATCTTCCGCGGCCTCCAAGGCGAAAAACGCGGCGTCGACCGCACGACGGGCGACTACATGGGCATGCTCGCCACCGTGATCAATGCGCTCGCGCTCATGGACAGCCTCGAAAAAGCAAACGTCCACACGCGCGTGCAAAGCGCCATCCCCATGAACCAGATTGCCGAGCCGTTCATCATGCGCCGCGCCATCCGCCACCTCGAAAAAGGCCGCGTGGTCATCTTCGCCGCCGGCACCGGCAACCCCTACTTCTCGACCGACACCACCGCCGCGCTCCGCGCCTCCGAAATGCACGCCGACATCATCATGAAGGCCACCAAGGTCGACGGCATCTATGACAAGGACCCGAAAAAATTTTCCGACGCCGTCAAATACGACGAACTCACCTACATCGACGCGCTCAGGCAGCGCCTCAATGTCATGGACTCGACCGCGTTCTCCCTCTGTCTCGACAACAACGTGCCCATCCTCGTGTTCGATCTCAACGCCGACCACGCCATCATCAGGGCCGTCCACGGCGAAAAAGTCGGCACGCTGGTTCACGGATGAAGAAATTTTTGGATTTTCGATGTCAGGCTTCTCGCTTCGCTCGGAACTCGATTTTCGATTGGGAGCTGCCGCTCCAGCCTCGCATTCGCAACCGCGCGGTAGCGCGCAATCGAAAATCGAGAATCCAAAATCCAAAATAAAAATCGCCCCCCGCCCATTTTCCTCACAAACCATCAGCAACCTTCACACACACACATTCACACACAAACCACACACACATCATGCACCCAATCCTTTCCGACATGCAGGCCAAGATGAAAAAAACATTGGACTACACGCTGCACGAATTCAGCCGCGTCCACACCGGCAAAGCCTCCCCCGCCATGGTCGAAGGCGTCATGGTTGAAGCCTACGGCTCGATGATGCGCCTCAAGGAATGCGCCGCCATCTCCACCCCCGACGCCCGCATGATCATGATTCAACCCTGGGACAAAGGCATCACGCAGGCCATCGCCAAAGGCATCCACGCCGCGAACCTCGGGTTCAATCCCATCGTCGACGGCGCCAATATCCGTGTGCCGCTCCCCGAACTCAGCCGCGAACGCCGCCAGGAAATGGTCAAACGCGCCAACGTCATGGCCGAGGAAGGCCGCGTGCAAGTGCGCAATGTCCGCCGCGAAGCGATGGACGCCCTCAAAAAAGCGCACAAGGACGGCGGACTCTCCGAGGACGAATTGAAGCGTTGCGAAAAAGAAGTGCAGCTCGCGACCGACAAAACCATCAAGGACATCGGCGGACACCTCGCGCGCAAAGAAACGGAGATCACGACGCTTTGATCCCCAGCCCGCCGTGCGTTGTTTCAAAAACGGATGTTATGCGGGCGGCGGATTTCGCAGGGCCTGACCTTGTGTCAGGCCGCGCCCGCGTGGGAGGCCACATTGGTAATTCGCGGCCTGACACAAGATCAGGCCCTGCAAAATCCTGCCGTCCGCGTAACATCCGTTAAGATGACGAAACAATCGTCAAACGCGGCGGCCCTTGAGAAAAAGGGAACCTTTCCGGTTTCCTTTTTTCTCTTTTTCATCCAGCCGGCACATTAGCTTTTTGCATCAATTCATTTCTGACACACCCTCGCCGAAAACAACCACAGCCCGCCGCCAAATGACGCCCGCAGCCACCCGGCAATCCAGCCCCGCCGCCCCACCGTCCATGTGCGCGCCCGCGTCTCCCGCATTCCTTGCATCCCCCGCATCCGCGCAACCGCCCATCTATCTGATCACGCACGAATTTTATCCCAAGCACGGCGGCATCGCCACCTTTGCCGAGGAAATCGCGCGCGCCGCCACCACGCTCGGACGCAAAATCGAAGTCTGGGCGCAGTCCGCCGCCGCCGCGAAGGAGAAACACTGGCCCTTCGCCGTCCGCCGCCTCCCCATCAAAGGCACGCTCGACCTCGCCTGCCGCGCCGGCTCGATGCTCGCCCTCATCAAGCGCCGCCGCGAACTGCGCGACGCCACCGTCTACATCCCCGAACCCGGCCCCATGCTCGCGCTCATGCTCCTGCAATTCAACAAAAGCATGCGCCCCAAGGAAATCATCCTCACGTTCCACGGCTCCGAAATCCTCCGCATGCACGCCAACCCCGCGCACCGCATGCTCATGCGCCGCCTCATCAAACGCGCCACACGCATCAGCACCCTCACCGGATTCACGCGCGACCTGCTCCACGAACATTTCCCCGAGGCGAAAGGCAAAACCATCATCACCCCCGGCGCCATCCGGAGCGACCTGCTCGCCGGAGGCGCCTCAAACAACGCCGGCCTGACAACGCCCCCCTTCGCGCAAAACGAACTGCCCGTTGCCGCGCCCGGAAAAACCGTCGTCCTCACCGTGGGCCGCATTCACCCGCGCAAAGGCCAGGCAAACACCCTCCGCGCGCTCAAAAACCTCCCGCTGCAACTCCGCCGCGCCACCGAATACTGGATCGTCGGAAAAATAAACGGCTCCGGTTACGAACGCCTTCTCGTGCGCGAAGCCGCCGCCGAAGCCGCCGCCGGCCCCGGCCTCACCGTGCGTTTCCTTGGCGACATCCCCGACCGCGAACTCGGCGGCGTCTATTCGCGCGCCGACATCTTTGCGATGACCAGCATCAACTACCACCGCAGCGTCGAAGGCTTCGGCCTCGTCTACCTCGAAGCCTCCGCGCACGGCCTGCCCGTCGTCGCGCACAAAGTCGGCGGTGTGCACGAAGCCGTCATCGACGGCGAAACCGGCCTCCTCGTGGACCCCGCGCCCGACACCGGCGCACCGTCCGCCGCGCTCACCGCCGCCTTTGAAAAACTTCTCTCCGATGCGCCGCTCCGCCGCCGCATGGGCGAGGCGGGGCGCCGCCACGCGCAAAACAACAGCTGGATTGATTCCGCGAAAAAACTTTTCGCCCCCCCGGATGTGTCCTTGGATGTCGCGTGATTATCGCAACACCAACCACAACCACCACACACACGCGCGCCATGATACAGACAAAAGTGCCAATCAACGTCCGCTATGCGGAGACAGACCAAATGGGAATCGTGTATCACGGCAACTACCTCGCCTGGTTCGAAGTCGCCCGCACGCGCATGTTCAAGGAAGTGGGCCTGTCCTACAAAAGAATCGAGGCGGACGGCTATCACCTCCCCGTGCTCGAAGCCGCCATGAAATATCTCCGCCCCGCGCTCTATGACGACGACCTGATCGTCGTGGCCAGGCTCGATGAAAAACCGGTACTCCGCATCAAGATAAACTACGAAGTGTATCGTGGTGACACGCTCCTCGTCACCGGCGCGACCGTGCACGCCTTCGTCGACCGCGACGGCCGCCCCGTCCGCCCCCCGCCCTACGTGGCGGAAAAGATGAACGAGATTTTCAGCTGATATTACGCAGCCGGCAGATTTCGCAGGGCCTGACCTTGTGTCAGGTTGCGAATTACCAGTGTGTCCTCCCACGCGCTCGCGGCCTGACACAAGGTCAGGCCCTACAAAATCCTGCCGTCCGCGTAACATCAGTTTAATCAGTTGCAAAATAAAAAAGGGGATTGATTTTGGAAAATAAAATCATATCCTTCCGAAGGGTTGCTGGGCATGTGCAGCAACCCTTCGGAATTTTTCATATTTTGTCTGTGTAATTGACGTTGCGCTACGCGTAACATCAGTCAATAACCCGCACACACAGGAGCCGCAACGCATCCACCCTTCCACCCTTCCACCCCTTCAGCCTTCCACCCCTTCAGCCTTCCACCCCTTCAGCCTTTCAGCCCTTCAGTCCTTCAGCCCTTTCCTTCCGCACCCCCAGCAGGAACTCGCGGTTTCCATCCGCGCCCGTGAGCGGCGAGTCCATGCTGCCGATCGGCGCCGCGC
>JAISGL010000391.1 GCA_031263125.1 Opitutaceae bacterium
GGTAATTCGCGGCCTGACACAAGGTCAGGCCCTACAAAACCCTGCCGGTCGCGTAACATCAGTTAGGAATGTTATTCTCGAATGCATCCAAACGCCATGTGAATAAGTTTTTTTGCGCGGACTTGGCAGCCCACCCACGTTTGCGCATACAGTTGCGCATGTCCACTCGCGACGAACTCCGCCGCCTCCATTTCATCAACGCCCTCTTCGCGCACGTCACCGGGCGCGATCTCTATCTGGCCGGACAAATAAAGGCCGCCATTGCATTCAGTCTCGCCGAACTCGAAAAGCAAACCGTCGGGAACCCCGGGAAGGCCGCGAAATACGACACCGCGTTCACATCCGCCGCCGCGCAACTGCTGGAGGAATTTTTCCACGAGCACGAAAAGCACGGCTTTTATCATTGGGACGCGGCGAAATCGCTCGAATTTTCCACGCCGCTCTTTGCGCGCAACGAAGTCATGGCCGGCCTCAAGTGCCTCGCGCCCTACGATGAGTCAACGCTCCTCATCACCAACCTCCGCCCGGCCCTCCTGCCGCACGACAGGCGCGCCACGCCGAAACGCGTGCGCGACTACGAGGAATTGCTCGCCTTCATCCGCGAACTCGCCGCCGCGCGCACCCCGCGCAACGCAAAACTGCACCTCCTGTTTTTATAGAAAAAAATCAGAGCCATCCCATATCGGTAAATTGAATTATGTTATCTCGCAATGAGTTACAAATGTACGTGTGTGTTTGAAAAATTTTATCCCGAGGGTAGATTTTGATGCCTGTTTTGTAACATTTTATCAATCAACATATTCCTATGGGATGCCTCTGGAAAAAATACAACCGCGAATGGGCGCAAATCGACACAAATAACCCAAATCTGAAACCAATTTTCCAATTGCAGATGGATATGGATAAATGCAAATGATCAAAAAAAGGGTCTGTCCCTGTTTATTTCCTATTTGTCCAACTTCAATTTTATCTGCCTGCACGTTAGTTACTTCTCCGGTTTTTCCACCGTCCCCCCCGGGGTGGTCGTTAAACGAATCCCCGAGACCATCGATGGCTCATGTCCGGTTTGCACGCAGCCCGGCAGGCGTTCGATGAGCGCACCCCACCCTACCGCCCCTACCGCCATGCGAGCACGAACCGGTCGCACCCCGTCAGGTCCTTGCGCGATTCGCTTCGAAATATTGGGTTTGCCCTATTTATTTATCCCCTGTCCCTGTTTTCTGTTTCCTGTTTTCTGTTTGTCTCTTATTTATCCGGATTCAATTTTGTCTGCCTGCACGTCGGTTATTTTCCGGTTTTTCCCGACGACGCCCCAAGTTAGTCGTTAAACAGATACTCAGTACTCAGGACCGCCGATGATTCATGCATGGTTTGCCTGCAACGAGGCAGGCGTTCGGCGAGCGCGCCTTGACCTACCGCCATGCGAGCACGAACCGGTTGCGTCCCGTCAGGTCCTTGCGCGATTCGCTTCGTGCAAAACCCGCGCTCGCGCACGCGGCAAGGAGCGTCGCGTGTTGCGCAATTCCGGTTTCGAGGGCGAGCATGCCGCCGGGTTTTAGAAATGCAGACGCGCCCGTGATGATTTTCAACAAATCCGCACAGCCTTCGTTCGCGGCAATGAGCGCCGGGCGTGGCTCGTATTGACGTACCTCGGGTTCCGCTTCGTTGACTTCGGCTTCAGTCAGATAGGGCGGATTGGAAACAACCAGATCGAACACTTCACCGCTTGGAACCGCGCCAAACCAATCCGATTTGATAAATGAAACACGCCCGTCCACGCCAAGCGCGGCGGCATTTTCACGGGCGAGCGCAAGCGCGTCGTCGCTCGCATCCACGGCGGTCACGAGCGCATCCGGTCGCGCTTTTGCGAGCGCGAGTGCCAACGCGCCCGTGCCCGTGCCGAGATCGAGAATGTTTTTCGCGTCGGGCTGGCTCGCCTCGAGCACGATCTCAAGCAGTCGCTCCGTCTCGTGCCGCGGGATCAGCGCGCGCCTGTCCACCTTGAGTTTGATGCCGCCCCACTCCACCTCGCCGATGATGTATTGAAGCGGTTCGCGCGATGCGCGCCGTTTCACGAACGGACGGATTTTTCCCAGTTCGCCCTCGGTGAGGAGCCGCTCGAATTGCAAGTAGAGTTGCATGCGTTTCAAGCCAAGCGAGTGCCCGATCAACAACTCCGCATCATGGCGCGGGGATTCAATGCCTTTGGCGGCGAAAAAGTCGGTCGTCTTCTTGATGATATCGAGGACTGAGAGCATCGGCGAATCGGCGGAGTAAAAATCAATATCGGCAAATTAAGAAGGAAAAACAATTCGGGCGATCCAGACAGAAGTTGGCTCATGCTGGCGGGAGCAATCGAGTCTCGCTGGAGTTGCCGGGATTGAATCCGGAACCGGCGATTGGCGGGGTTGAGGAGAGCGCTCAGCCAAGTGCCCGCCGCCTCGGCGCGCGCATGACCATGATGTCGTCCGCCGCCGCACCGCCCCAGTCGCATACTGGTGGCAGCGCCTGGGGTTGTTTTTTGCGGAGCAAGCCCGCCTTGCGATGATAGGACGTGATTTGGTTTGCAACGAAATCCCTGCTCCCCAGCACCACGCCCTCGGTAAAGTATCGCACCCGGCATCTCAATATAGTGGTGAGCGGAAGTTTTCCCTTTGCGCGCACTGTTTCCTCAAAAAGTTCATCCGATATCCGGGCTTTGCCCGCGCGCGGCATGGCGCCGCTGCCCATGATCATGGGGCGGTAGCAATCATCGTGCGCGCATTTCCACGAACGCGCATAGTCTTCGCCGACGACCTCTATCAGCCCGTCGCGTGCCTTGTTTCTGCCGGCCACCGCCTCGCCATAGCCGCAAAAGCGGTAGTCCTTGGGGTCTTCGACCATTCCGGCGCGCACGGGGTTGAGGTCGATATACGCGGACATGGTCCGAATGACGTTGCCCGTGGGTTGGACGAGCACACTTTTGAAGCGCTCGGCCCAGAGCGTTCCATAGCGGGAATGTGTTTTGTTGAACCAGATGGTGAAGCGCAGTTTGAGGAGCTTCATGAAAGCGGAAACGTCGTTCATGAGAGCGAGCTGTTGTTTGCGCCACGCCTCGGCGTCAGGCCCGCCGGCCTTGAGTTGCGCCTCGACGGCGGCAAGCGTAGCGCTCTGATACCGGGTTGGCTTGGGATAAAGAAGCCTGTAACGGCGCAGAAGCTCCGCATCGGCAACGGGAGCCTTTTTCGGCACCCTGACGAGCACATGGAAATGATTATCCATGATGGCGTATGTGTAAATGGAGACGCCGCAGTAGTCGGCGATCCGCCATATCTGTTGGCGGAGCATTTCCTTGGCGTCCTCGTCGAAAAGTCGCTCGCCGTTAACAGTGCGGGAGATGCAGTGGTAGACCGCATCTTCACCATGAATTTTTATACGTGCTCTTCTCATGTCGCAAGATTCCTGTCACAAATTCTCCTCAAGTCAAACATAAAAGGACTGTCATTTTAAATTTTTTCAGTTTCCCTTTCACACGTATTCTGACGACAGAACGACAGGACGACGGTGTCGCGGAGCAACAGAATGCCGCCGGCCCAAGGCCACCTCCAGCCGCCATTTGACAGTCCACTAAAACATTCGGCGACAATACGCATCCGATGCCGTAGCGTTCGCGTCTTTCGCAATCTCCCGAAAGCCAAAATGAAATCACACACACTTCTCGTCGCTGCGCTTTGCGCACTTATTCTTCCCGCCGCGCTCAGCGCGTCCAATGTCGGCAAACGCTACCCGTCGGAAATGCGCTCCATGACCGACCGCGTCACCGGACGCGCCCTGACCGTGCTCACCGCATCCAGCTTCAGCGATGCAAAACCCTACCAGACACACGACACCTGGACCGCCGACGGCAACTGGGTCATTTTCCGCTCCACGCGCGACAGCGGCAAAAGCGCCCAGATATTCGTCGTGAGCGAAATCACCGGCGACATCATCCAGCTCACCGACGACCCGGCAACCAACACCGGCTCGGTCAATCTCTCGCGCAAGGAAATGAAACTCTTCTACACACGCGGAGGCCCGCGCCGCCAGCCGCCCGGCTCGACGGAACCCCCTCCGCCCGCGAGGCCCACCGAGGTTGTCGAACTCAACATCGGCACGCTCATCACCGACAGCATGGCCGGCGAAGTGAAGGCGCCCGAAACCTACGAACGCATCATCACCACGCTGCCCACCGACGTGCGCGACGGCGGCGGCCTCGCGCTCGATGCCGACGAGACACGCCTCTACTGGGGCGTCAGCTACACGCAACCCGACACGGCCAGGCAGCAGACGCAAACCGCCGCCGCGCGCAATTCGAGAGGCGAACGTCAGATCGACAGGAGCAACACCGACCCGAACGCCAACCGCGAAGCCAACCGCAAACGTTTCGAGGAAGCGGGCAAAGGCAGTTGCGGCATCCGCCAGATCGACATCGCGACCGGAAAAATCACCAAAGTCATCGACATCCCCTTCCGCCTCGGCCACCTGCAAGCCAACCCGTGGACGCCCGGCGAAATCATCTACTGCCACGAAACGACAGGCGACGCCGTGCAACGCATCTGGGCCTGCAACGCCGACGGCTCCAACAACCGTCCCGTCTACGTCGAAACACCCGACGAATGGATCACGCACGAAACCGTGGCCGGCCCCGACGAACTCATCTACAACATCATGGGCCACCTGCCCTATCTGCGCGAACACCCGACCGGCATCGCCGTCATCAACCTTCGCACAAAAGAGATGAAACTTCTCGGCCAGGTCGAGGAAGACATGGGCAACGGCACGAAAGGCGGCTTCTGGCACAGCAACGGCTCGCCCGATGGCAAGTGGGCGGTCGGTGACACTTTCAAAGGCAGCGTCTACGCGATCAACCGTGAAACCGGTAAACGCACGATGCTTACCAC